>WAQS01000287.1 GCA_015520115.1 Ferroglobus sp. | reverse complement strand
GAATTAGGAAGATATTTCCTATATTTACTCTTTCCAAATACCTCTTCGCCACTCTATAGCATTCGTAAACCTGCTCTTTCGGTGTTACCGGAAGATCTCTAAGCCTATAGTCTGGGTGAAAAACAAGTAAGGAGTAGGGAATTTCTTCGCTTAAAGAGGCTAAGAAAGAGGCTATTCCCCTCACCTCTTCAGCGTCGACGTAGTAAGGAACGAGGAGAGTCGTGGCAGACAATACTTCGGGATACCTCTCAAAGATCGCCTCAAAGTTCTTTAAAACCTCCTCGTTACTTCTCCCAGTCAGAATTAGATGAAGATTTTCGTTCCATGCTTTTAAATCGAATTTCACAGTTCCGTTGCTGACTGAGCTTAACTCAGCTGCCTTCAAAGCCTTACTTCTGTTTCCCGCCCCGTTCCACTCCCAGCATATCATCACCCCAAATTCTCTGTAGGCAATCTCGCTGAAGTTTAAAGCGAAATCCATCTGAGGCTCTGGAGAGCCGCCAAAGTGACAGACGCATTTGACTCTCTCGTTAATCATTCCAAGAAGGTCTTTAACTGTAAAAATCCTTGCTCTTTCAACGAACTTGTGCTCCCAGTTCTGGCAGTAGAGGCAGTCGAAGTTGCAGCCGTAATAAAAGACGGCTAAGTTGTAACCTTTAAGCTTACTCCCCTCGCAGAACCAAGCGTTACAGCAGTTAGTGGGGAGAGGATCGTAGTAAGCGTGAAGGAGGGCTCTTTCCTTTGAAGAGAGGGAAATAACTTTTTCTCCTTCCCTCCTCCTTATTTTGCACAATCCCACGTCATCAAGCTTACACATGTTCGAGCATAAGCCACAATCCCCTCCGCCAATAACGTCAAGATTTTCGTGGAGCAAGCTAACGAACTCTCTTGCCTTTTCGCTTTTCGCGCATTTGGGGCAAAGTGGAATCGTTTTCGAAGGTCTTTCCTTACCGCAAACCTCGCACTTCACAGAATAAGTTCAACTTCGGAGGTAATTTACTTTACCACAGGAAAACTCTTCAATTTCCAAGCCTCAATTCCACCAGAGAGACTGTAAACATTTTTAAATCCTTCACGAACCATTATCTCAGCAGCTATTCTGCTTTTAAAGCCAGTATTGCAGTAAACAAGATAAGTGGCGTTTTTATCAAGATGCCGAATTTTTTCTTTAAACTCCGGTGAAAGCACTAAGTTTATCGCATCGTCTATGTGTTCCTTTTCAAACTCCTCTTGACTCCTTACGTCGATAACAACAACTTTGGAGTTCTTCAAAAGCTCATAGGCTTCTTCGGCGCTTATATCTTTATAAGATCCCTTCGTTGACTGCTGCAAGCATCCGAGGATGAGTAAAGTTATGAGGAGCGCTAAAATCTTCCGCATCAAAACAAGTCGATTCCGAAAGTATAAATTCATTGCCAAAAGAAAGCTTTATTACTTTTCAAGGAAAAGCCAGAGTTAATGAGAGTATCAATTCTCGGAGCCGGAGCTATGGGATCAGCTTTAACGATTCCACTCGCAGACAACGGAAACGAAATTCTCCTTTGGGGAACAGAATACGACGTGGAAATTCTGAAAAAAATTGAAAAAGGAGAGGAACATCCAAGAATCGGCGTAAAGCTTCCGGAAGTCCAGATTCTTTATCCAGAAGAGCTGAAAAAGGCGCTCGATGCGGACATAATAGTTCTTGCGGTAAGCACCGAGGGCGTGTTGAATATCTTCAACAGGATAAAGAACGAGTTATCGGATTCGATTTTGATAACGATATCGAAGGGGCTTATAGAGGAGGACGAGCACATCTACACGATTCCAGAAGCCATATGGAAGGAGAACGCAAAAATGAGACACAAACTTGTTGCTATAACCGGACCATCGATAGCTAAAGAGGTGGCAAGAAGGGCTCCTACAAGAGTGGTTTTCAGTAGTAAAAATCTCAAAACAGCTAAGAAGGCTATGAAGGCTTTCAAAACTAAGTACTACGGAATAGAAATTACCGACGACATAATAGGAGCGGAGCTCACTTCTGCTTTAAAAAACGTTTATTCAATAGCGATTTCCTGGATAAGGGGTTACGAAGAAAGGTTCGGAATGGATTTGAGCAACGCTAAAGGTGTCCTTGCGACAATGGCGATAAATGAAATAGCCATATTCGTCGAAGACGCTGGAGGAAGGAAAGAAACTGCCTACGGTTTATCCGGATTTGGAGACCTCATAGCAACTTTCAGAGGTGGTAGGAACGGAATGCTCGGAGAACTGCTCGGAAAGGGTTACACAATAGACGAGGCTCTAAAAGAGCTCGAAAGAAGGGGAGTTGGTGTTATAGAGGGTTACGTAAATGGAAGAAGAGCCTACGCTTTACTAAAGCAGCTTGAAATGAGGGGAAAAGCTTTGGAAGATGAGTTTCCCCTTCTAAAAGCGATATACAGCGTTTTATACGAAGGTAAAAAAGTGGAAGAAGTTCTGATGGATTTGTTAATCGAAGGCAGCTAAATTTTACTCACAATTTCTTTGTAGTAGTCCAGAGCTTCCTTGACG
>WAQS01000286.1 GCA_015520115.1 Ferroglobus sp. | reverse complement strand
TTGAGGGAAGCTGGATTAAAGAGAGTACATGTCGGTCTTGAGAGCGGAGACAGAGAAGTTCTCGAACTCATTCGGAAGGGAATAACGCCGGAGGAAGCTGTCAAGGCTGGAAGAAAAGCGAGAAAGCATTTTGAGGTAACCTACTACGTCATCACCGGACTGGGGGGTGTTGAAAGAAGCGAAAAACATGCGAAGAATACTGCCAAGGTTATAAACGATGCGAAGCCGACCTTCGTTAGGGTGAGAAATCTGACAATTCTACCAAACGCCCCGATTTCGAAGATGGTCGGTAAAGAAGTAACATTGCTCAATGCAAAGCAGCAGCTCGAAGAGTTGAGGTTGTTAATCGAAAACATAAATTCCGAGACTTACCTAACTTGCGATCACGTTTCGAATTACCTCTTTTCCAAAGATGGCCCGATATTTTTCGGTGTTTCCGGTTTTCTGCCAGATGAAAAGGATGAAATGCTCGAAGAAATAGAGTTGGCAATTAAAAACGTGGAGCTGATGGAAAAGAGTGGAGAAAAAGTTCTGACGAGCAACGACATGTACAGACTTGGACTGATCACCTTGTAAGCTCGATCTGCTGGAGTATGTACTCTTCAACGCTCTTGCTGACTTTATCGACAACCCAGTCGATGAACTTTTTCATGAATATCTTACTTGCAAATGGCAACCCTTCGAAGTAATCTTTAGCGAGCGGCTTCAACCACTTTATGTTGTGTTTCCAGCAAGTTAAGATTAGCTCCCAGTGGTACTTCCTCATTTTCTTCACGGAGAATCTGCTTTCCTCTCCAAGCTCGTTGGCCGGGACAAAGAAGAGAGGAACGATTAAACTCTTGTACTCTCTTAAATCTTCAACGAGCTCTATCGTTTTCAGAATGTCCTCTTCGTTTTCTTCCGGAAATCCGATTATCAATGTTGCGCAAGGTACCCAATGGGCGTCGCTGCAAATCTGGAAAGCCTGAATGACGACCTCTCTCCACTCGCTTGCTGAAAATGGCTTTGCCTTTCCGGGCATGTACTTCTCTATGAGCCTCGGACTTCCCGTCTCTATTCCCGTTTGTCCAGCGAGCCACCTCTGTTCGTCATTGGGCAGCTCCAAGATCTCGGAAATCTCATCCACAAGGTCTGGAGAGGAAGCGACGGAGGATAATGCAAAATGACTTATCCCCACTTTTCTAACGACCTTGTGAACCTCTGTGAAGAGCTTTACAACCTCCTCTTTGTTTATGTTGAAACCCTTCGCTTTATACCTGAGAACGTCTTCAGCATGCAACGTCACGATATCCTTGTCTCTTGCCGTTACTCTTGCCTCCTCAAGGATGTCTTCGAGAGGTCTCGATCTAAGTCTCCTCATCGTGGGAATGCAGAATTTACAACCTCTGCCGCATCCCCTTGCGATCTCCACGATACCTCCAATTGCCGCTCTTCTTATCTTCGGAATCTCATCTTCGGGCACGGCAACTCCGTAAACTACTTCAGGCACATCTTCTCCCTCGATAATTTTCCTGAAAAGCTCCGGAACAACTTTTTCTCCCTCTCCTATAACAACGACATCGATGCCGTATTTTCTCCTTATCCTCTCGTCTTCAAGTTGCCAAGCACCGGCTCCGCCAACAACGACCTTTACGTCAAACTTTTTCAGCTTTCTCATTAGTTCTTCGAACTTCACCCTGTTGTAGGAGGGATGATTCACGAAGCCGGTCTCTCCAGAAAAGGTTGTTGACGCTGGTCCAAGTCCGAGGGGATCGTTTGACGTCACTCCCACTATTTTCGTCTCCTTGCTTATGTGCCTCTCTATCTTGTCTGGATTCACGACCTTCACTTCCTCCTCCGAAAATCCGCTTTCAAGCAGTGCCGCTTCGATTTTTCTTGTTCCGTAGGGTGCAAGCTTTGCTCTGCCGTTTTCTTCTTTAACTGGAGGAGCTATGAGTCTGAAAAACAGTCTCTGGGGGATTAGGTTTGATGGGCCCGTGCTCATGAAACCAAGGAATAAAGCACCGTTGTAGTCGCTCATTAGTGACCTTTCAGCTGTGAGAATGATCTTAGACATAGTTATATTTTTGTAAGTTGCGAAAGATAAACGTTTCTTGAGAAAATCTCTCAGCTGATCGAATTTTTCATCAGAAAAAGAATTTTAAGGGAAGTTCGAAATACTAAAAACCCGTTAGGTCACGTAAACTTGCCTTAAAGCACCCATTACCTCTTTCTAATCTCCATTCTGCATGATACACACAGCCCGTGGTGGAAATGGCACCTTTCGCAAATCCTTCTACTGCATCTTCTGCATGTTCTCGTGGCGACTCTTTTCTTGCAAACCTGACAGATCATTTTTTAAGATCGAACATGATCTGCTCAGCCACTTTTCTTCCGCTTAAGAGCATTCCTCCGAAAATCGGCCCCATCCTTGGCAGACCGTAAACGGCTGAAACAGCCATTCCCGCCACGTAC
>WAQS01000285.1 GCA_015520115.1 Ferroglobus sp. | reverse complement strand
TGCCAACCGTAACGATCAGAACCTCTTTAAAGCTTGGTAGGTTTAGAAAGGGTAAGTAGTAAATCAAAATTAACGGAAACGTCTGTACGTGACCGAATTCGTGAAGAACTTCGAGTTCGCCTCTATTCTTTTCGGATAGACATTGTCTAAGAAAAAAATTTGCAATCTGGGGATGTTTGAAAAAACCAATTTTTGCTTGCCAGTTGTCCCAAACTGTTATTTCGAACTCAAGTCCGTGCCATGACTTTACTTTCCTTCTTTCGATTATCCTTTCGCTCATCTCCCATTAACCTCCGTCCTCAAGATCCTGTCTGGAAGTTCTTCAACTCTCGATTTTCACGCTACCAGAACTTTGCTCTGTCACCTTATTTTTTCTTTATTGGAGGAATGTAGTTCTTCATCAGCAGCGAATTCGTCACGACACTAACGCTGCTCATCGCCATAGCCAATCCGGCAAATTCAGGCTTGAAAACTATGCCGAAGATCGGGTAGAGAACACCCGCTGCTATCGGAATCAGGGATGTGTTGTAGATCATCGCCCAGAAGAGGTTTTGCTTTATTTTGCTCAAAGTTTTCTCGCTGAGCTGTATAGCTGCAACCACATCCTTCAAATCGTCTCGCATTAGAACTATATCTCCGCTTTCCAAAGCTATATCGGTTCCGCTTCCCATCGCTATTCCTAAATCCGCCTGAGCTAAGGCTGGAGCGTCGTTAATTCCGTCTCCGACAAAAGCTACGATTTCTCCCTTCTCCTGAAGTTTCTTCACTTCTTCAGCCTTTTGATGGGGAAGAACTTCGGCAAGAACTTCATCAATTCCGAGTTTTCTTGCAATCGCTTCAGCCGTCCTTCTATTATCTCCCGTCATCATAGCTACTTTTTTACCCATTTTGTGGAGTTCTTCGATAGCATCCTTTGCAGACTCTTTAATGGTGTCTGCTATTCCGATAACTCCCACTATTCTGCCGTTGGATGCCACGAGAATCGCTGTCTTTGCATCTTCTTCCAACTTCCTCAGAACTTCTTCCACTTTTCCATCGAAGCTCAAGCCTTTTTCGATCATCAGCTGTCTACTGCCAACTAAAATCCTATCTCCGTTCAGAGAAGCCTCTACACCTTTACCTACTAAAACTTCGAACTTCTCTGGTTCTTCTATCTCAACCCCTTCGCTTTCCGCTTTCCTCACTATCGCTTCAGCAAGGGGGTGTTCGCTTCTTTTTTCTGCGCTTGCCGCAATTTTCAGAACCTCTCTTTCTCCTCCGTCGGAAAAAGCTATGATGTCCGTTACTTCCGGTTTTCCTTTGGTTAACGTTCCCGTTTTGTCAAATACAACAACGCTTACTTTTCTTGCGATCTCCAAAGCTTCTCCGTTCTTTATCAATATACCGAGCTCAGCTCCCTTTCCCATCCCTACCGTTAATGCTGTTGGAGTGGCTAATCCAAAGGCGCAGGGGCAGGCTATAACTAAAACAGCTACGAGTGTCGTGAATGCGAAGAGCGCTGGAGCTTTAGCTATAAAGTACCAGTAAATGAATGAGCCTATCGCTATGCTTAAAACTACTGGAATGAAGTAGGCGACGATTTTGTCAGCCAGTCTTTGTATCGGAGGTTTGCTCCCCAAAGCCTCTTCGACGAGCTTTATTATTTGAGCGAGGAGAGTTTCGCTACCGACTCTCGTTGCTTTTATCTTCAAGACGCTGTTCTTGTTTATTGTTCCTCCTATAACCTCATCTCCAGCTTTTTTCAAGTTCGGAATAGGTTCGCCGGTGATCATCGATTCGTCAACGTAGCTTTCTCCCTCCATCACTATTCCATCAACCGGAATCTTTTCTCCGGGCTTTACTATTACTACATCGCCGACTTTTACCTCTCCGACATCCACTTTTATTTCTCTTCCATCCCTAACGACCGTGGCTGTTTTAGCTTGCAAGCCTATAAGCTTCTTTATAGCTTCGCTCGTCTTTCCCTTGGCTATGGCTTCGAGGGTTCTGCCAAGGAGTAAGAATGCTAAAAGTAAAACTGCGGTTTCGTAAAATAGGTAATCTTCCGGAAGAAAGCCGAGGGTCGTGAATACGCTTGCCGTAAATGCTGAACCGACACCAAGGGAGTACATTACGTCCATGTTAAGGTTTTTGTGCCTGAGTGATCTGATTGCCGAGAGAAACATGTCCTTGCCAGAATAAACCATCACCGGAGCTGCGAGTAGGAATTGCACCACGCCGATTAAATCTTTTTCAAGGGGTACGTTGAAGCCAACGAATTTTCCGTATTGGATAACGAGTAGGATCGAACCAATTACGGCTGCAAAAGCCAACTTCTTCTTTAAAACCCTAACATGATCTTCTCTTTCGACTTTTTCCTCTTCGCTAACCCCAAGAAATCTGTAGCCGACCTCCTCTATAGCCTTCTTTATCTCTTCTAAACTCGTTTCCTCAGGGACAAAAACAACCTTAGCCGTTTCGGTAGCTAAGTTAACCGATGCGCTTTTCACTCCGGGAAGGTTTGATAAAGCACTTTCGATTGTTTTTGCACAAGCTGAACAAGTCATCCCACCGATTTTAACGTTAACGACTTTTTCAGGTAATTCGACCCCGTATCCAGCCTTTTCAACTTTTTCTGCGATTTCTTTGATACTAACATCTTTTTCCAACTCTATAACAGCACTTTCGTCTGCTAAATTGACTTTTACTTCCTTTACTCCTTCCACTTCCTTCAAAACCGACTCAACAATTCTTGCACAGCTCGCACAACTCATTCCTGTAATCTTAACCTTCTTGACTTTACCACTCATCATACAGTCTACGTTAAAAGCTTAGATATACCTCTCCTTTAACGAATTGTTAAGTTGCGCGAAAAAATTTTTAACTATTTTAGAGTTGTGAAACCGTGGACGAGTACGATTTGAAAATCCTGAACATTCTAAGAGAGAATGCGAGAACTCCTCTATCGGAAGTAGCTAAAATGGTAGGTTTGAGCAGGCAGACTGTGAAGAGCAGAATAGAAAAGCTCGAAAAGGAAGGGGTGATAAGGAAATACACAATTGAAGTCGCAAGGGATTTTGAAAACGAGGTAGTTCTTCTTGTGGAGGAGGATGACGTTAGAAGGATTCTTGAAGTCGAAAGGGTAGCGGAAGTTCTCAGAGTGGCGAGCAACAAGTTTTTGGTGAGGTTGAAAGCCGAAAATCTCGAAGAGGTCAAGGAATTCGTTAAAAACTGGAAGATACTCGATTCTTACATAGTTTTTGAAAAGTGGAAGAAGGATGAAGATGTGATATCCGTCGTAAGCTTTAGGTGCGATTACTGCGGGAGGAAGCTTGTGGATAAACCTATCATGTACAAATACCACAACAGAGTTTATTTCCTCTGCTGCAAAACGTGTTTGGAGGAATTCAAAAAATTGGTGTAAGATTAGATCACGCTCTCTTTTTTTAGTCTTTCCATCTCTTTATCATCAAAGCCAAGCAGCTTCCTGTAAATTAAGGAGTTGTCTTCTCCGACTTTCCTTCCCAACCATTTAACCCTTGGCGGCGTTTCGCTCATTTTTTGACAAACCCCTTGGACGATCATCCCTTTTCCGTCACCTCTAATTTTAATCAAAGCTCCCCTCTCGTACCAGTGTTCGAATTCGACGGTCTCTATCGGTTTTAAAACCTCTCCAGCAACGGTCACTCCCTCTCCTTTGTAAGAAAGCCAGATCTCAAGGAGCTCTTTTCTTGTGTGCTGCATGGTGAACTTCTCTATCTCCC
>WAQS01000284.1 GCA_015520115.1 Ferroglobus sp. | reverse complement strand
CCAAAACCACTCCGTCTGGAGTTTTGTATGTCGCTCCAACCGGACAGACTTGAACGCACGGAGGCTCTTTACACTGATTGCAGAGCTTTGGAACGAAATAACTCTTCACGACTTCTTTCTCATCGTAGATTTCCGGGAAACCGTCAAAACCACCGTTTGGCGAGTCGACTTTTGGCTCTTCCTCTCCCTTTAACCATACGTATCTTTCCACCCAAGTTCTGAAGTAGTATGGTTCCAGAGGGACATCGTTTTCTATTTTACAGGCTCTAACGCACCTCCCGCAGCCTATGCACTTTCTTGTGTCCACAACGAATATGTATCCCGGATGACCGCTCTTTTGTTCGTTCTCTTTCTTACCTTCGTTCAATTTCGCCAAGCTAACGCCGACTAAATTTGCTAAAACGGCTGAAGAAGCGAGGAGGAATTTTCTCCTGTTCATATCACCTCACCGGGTCGTGAGGATCGTGACACTTCGTGCAGTTCCAGTTTTCCTCCCTTCCGTGCTCGATCGTTACTTGAGGAAAGTTCTTTGGCTTTGAGGGACTTTTTGCGTGGCAGCTCATACAGAACTCCGTTACGCTCGGATAGGCGTTGTAGCCGAGGATTTCATCTTTAGCCTCATGTTTTTCCGGATTCTCCGCGTGAGCCTTAAGCAATCCGTGGCAACTCATGCAGCTTATTCCCTTATGTTTTCCAACGCTCCAAGAAACGTACTCGTTCACGTGGCAATTAAAGCACTCAAAATTTTCCCCCACCTTAGTTTGAATTTTTGCGATCTCTTCAATCGAATCTGCCCTGTAATGTCCTAATTCACCGAAGCTCGGTGGGACAAAGACGGCTCTTGCGGCAAAGAATATCAAAATGCCGGCTATGTAGAGCAGAAGAATTCTCCATGTCACTTTCATGGCACCGCTCCCTCAAAAATAATTAAAAAATTGGTTTAGGATCGTCTTCTGATCTTTCCTGCTATCGCAAGGGCTGCAAGCAAAGCTACGCTTCCTGCTGTTAGCTCCACAGCTTTGAAGTTAGCTGTTTCGCTTGCTGAACTTTCAGCCTTTTCGGCTCTGACAGTCTTCTCTTCCACGCTCTCTTTTGCGACTCCTACCTCACTGTTCTCTTCCATTGTCGAAAGCTTTGGAGTTTCTCCTCTCAGCTTCTTCTGGGTTTCGTACCAGTCTATCATTCTTGCAAGGTGGTCGAGGATGCTTTCGACAGCTCCCTCCCAGTGAGCGTAGTCGGGAGACATCATCGCCGCTCCGAATCTCCATATTCTTCCGTCGTGGTGCCAGATATAGTACCACATCTGCTCTGGGAACTCGTCAAGCTTGTTGCTGGGATCGATCAGTCCCTCTTCGTACATCTTATCGAGCAAGCTCTTGGCGTACTTTGCGGTCTTGTTGTAGTCTTCGAGCACCTTCTCGTAGCTCTCGAAGTACTGATCAACCCACCTTGGACTGTGGCAAGCTTGACAAATCTTCTTCATCCTCTCTCTGTTCTGTTCAGCAAGTTCTTTGTCTGGTGTGAAGCCGATTACCTTGTTTGGATTGCTGCTCTGGTAGAAGTTAAACGGTCCTTGCGTTTCCCACTTCAGCATCGCACCAACATCGTGGGTGCTCGGGACTATCACTTTTCCTGAAGCGTCGGCAATTCCGCCCATGTGGCAAACGCTGCAAGTCGGGGCTGAGAAATCAACCCCCACTTTCCACGGTCGAGCTTCCCAGTTCCAGTTCTTTGACTCGGCTTTGTATCTTACACCGTGGTACGTGTTCTTTAAGTACTGTTCTATCTGTGGGTGATCCGGTCCGAGGTGGCACTTACCGCAAGTTTCTGGCATTCTCGCTTCCTTTATGCTGAACTTGTGCGGAGAATGGCAGGAAGAACAACTTCCTAAGCTACCGTCTGGGTTCACTCTTCCAATTCCGAGGTTCGGCCAGCCTTGCAGCTTTTCTCCGTCGTAATAGACATAGCTTCCATGACACTCCATACATCCGAGAACCTGGTTTTCTCTGTTGAGATCGTCGAGTAAACCAATTTTCTTAAGCACCCCTCCAGTTGGGAAGAGCGGAGTTGTGACGTTTCTTACAAACTCTCTCGGCGGATTTTGCTTAGCTGTTTCTGGATCAAGCGGATTTAAGCCCTTTTCCAGCATTGCTTTCCACCAAGGTGATAACGGCCCATTGACTGCTGCAAAAGCGTGTTTGCTCTTCGAGAACGTCTCGTACTCATACTTGTGGCATTCGGCACACTTTTTCGGAGAAACGACGGGGGAAACTTTGTATCCGTGGTGCTCTAAGCCGAACTCTCCTTCCTTAGCTTCGTGACAGACGCTGCAAGTAACTCCGTATTTTCCGTGTTTGCTCTTTTCCCAGTCCTTGACTATGTTCGGTGTTTGTTTGTAGTGGCAGGCTATACAGAGCTCTTCTGCAGTCGCTGGAAACAGTAGAACTGCTGCAGCAAAAAACAGCACAACAATTTTCCCGGAGACTTTCATGTTATATATTGAAGTGAGTGACGTATTTAAAATTTACGAAAAATTTCGGAAATCGAAAAGTTTAATACGACGTTTATCGGAAATACCTCGTTAGGCTAACAAATAAGGGAAAAAAGTTATATTAACAATCATGACAAATTTCATAACGTGCTGCCTTTAAAAGATAAGGAGCTAAAAGTGCTCGAAATCGTTAGAAAATTAGGGGAGGCAAGCGCTAAAGACGTTTGGAAGAATTTAAAAGAGGAGAATATCCCATACACGACCGTTTCTTCGATTCTCAAGAAACTAAACAAGCTTGGGATCGTGGAAAAGAGGGCTGTGAGGTCGAGGGGGAGAAGGGGTGTTAAGTACATATATCGAATAGATAAAAATATAGCAAACAAATTCTTTGAGGCTTACAAAAAAATAACTGGAAAAGAAGACTTCACGGATTTTGCTAAAATTATTGATAGGAGGTTAATCCATACTTCGTGGAATTCTGTGGCTTTTGTTGATAGAAACGGAAGGATCATCTTTGCTTATGCCGGAGGAAGAGTTATAGGGGGCGACTTGATCGGAGAGAGGATTGAAGACGTTCATCCCCCGCTAACGTCAAAGTTCGTTAAGCAGATCTTTACGGAACTTGCGAGGGGTGAAAGAAACGAATTTAGAAGGGTGGTGGAAGTGGAAGGGGAAAGATTCGAAAAATTTTACAGGGCGGTGAGAAAACCCGATGGGGAATTTCTTGGAGTAATCGTAATTACAAGGAAACTGGAGGAAGCGAAAGAAAAAATAAGTAGAGAAATTATCCTTCCTTAAGCAGCTTTTTCTATTATCCTTATTGCTTCCATAGGGCAATTTGCTTGGCAAACTCCGCAGGAGGTGCAGTTCTCTGGTGTGAGTTCTCCTCTGTTAATTGAGAAGGCGTTGTCTGAGGCAATTTTACAAAGGGACTCGCATATTCCGCATGAGATGCACGCTTCGCTGACTTCGACTATGTGCT
>WAQS01000283.1 GCA_015520115.1 Ferroglobus sp. | reverse complement strand
TCTATATGGCTCTCTCACTTCAAGTGGAACTACACAAAATTTTTCAAGCGTTTCGCTAAGCTCTTCGGTTTGGGTTTGGTGATAACGATTTTCACCAAGCTTTTTCTTGAAGAGGGGACGATATACTTCGGAATTCTTCACTTCCTTGGAGTGGCGAGCCTCTTGGTCATTCCTTTCCTCAGATTTGGTTGGTTAAACGTCTTCTTAGCCCCTGTTTTCTTTATTGCTAAGGTGTTTGTGGAGAATATCCATTCGGACAACATTCTTCTTTTGCCTTTGGGAATTACTCCTCCTTACTTCTTCACCTTCGACTACTTTCCGATTTTTCCTTGGTTCGGAGTTTTTCTGCTCGGAGTTGGAACGGCTTCGATAATTTATCCCGATGGTGGAAGAAGGTTCGAATTCTCTCTGCCGAAAGCCTTTCGAAGCGTTGCTTTTCTTGGAAGGCACACGCTGAAAATCTACCTTCTCCATCAGCCAATTTTTGGGGCGATTCTTCTCATCTATTTGGGAGACCTTCCCGGAGTTTACCTTCCTTGGTAATTTTTGCGATGTCTTTAAATTCCGCTTTCAATACTCACCACCATGCCACTTGACAACTATTGGCAAAAAGAGGAGATAATGCCAAGGAAGGAGCTTGAAGAATTGCAGCTGAAGAGGTTGAAGTGGGTTGTAAATCACGCTTATCGAAACGTTCCTCTGTATAAAAAGCGGATGAAGGAGCTTGGCATTCATCCTTCGGATATAAAAAAGCTCAACGACATTTCGAAACTTCCCTTCACAACTAAAGAGGACATAGCTTCGAACTACCCTTTCGGAATGTTTGCCGTTCCGCTCAGCGAGATCGTGAGAATACACACATCAAGCGGAACAACTGGAAAGCCGAAAGTTGTTGGTTACACCAAAAACGATCTTGAAAACTGGATAAATCTCGTGGCGAGATGTCTTTACATGGTGGGAGTTAGAAAAGAGGATGTTTTCCAGAACATGGTAAACTACAGCCTTTTCACGGGAGGTTTGGGATTTCACTACGCCGCTGAAAGGATAGGAGCTACGACAATCCCGGCTGGCGTGGGGAATACGAGAAGGCAGTTAGAACTCATGATGGATTTGGGTACGACTGTCATCCACTGCACGCCAAGCTACGCTTTGAGGATTAAGGAAGTTGCTGAGGAGTGGGGTTTAAGCTTTGAGGGGAGCAGACTCAGGATCGGATGCTTCGGGGCTGAACCTTGGAGCGAAAATTTGAGGAAAAGACTCGAAGAATTTTTCGGAATTAAAGCCTTCGACAGCTACGGTTTGAGCGAAATGAATGGCCCAGGAATTGCCTTTGAATGTGAAGAGCAAAACGGCTTGCACGTATGGATCGATCACTACTTCGTTGAGATTGTTGATGAGGAAGGCAATCCGGTGGGGGATGGAGAAAAAGGCGAACTGGTTTTAACTGCTCTAACAAAAGAAGCAATGCCCATTTTGAGGTACAGAACTGGAGATGTAACGTTTTTAATCGATGAAAAGTGCTCCTGCGGAAGAACTCATCCGAGGATAGCGAGAATAAGCGGGAGGGTTGATGACATGGTAGTTGTAAAGGGAGTGAACGTTTACCCTTCTCAAGTGGAGCACTCTCTGATGAAAATTCCGGAAGTTAGCGGAGAATTCCAGATAATCGTCGACAGAAACACCCTCGACAATGTAACTGTCAAGGTGGAGGTCTCGGAGGAAAAGGTGAACTCGAAGAATTTGAAAGCTAAAATCGAAGAGACCCTTAAATCAGACCTTGGTGTTAGGGTTAACGTGGAACTCGTGAAAAAAGGAGAGTTGGAGAGAACAAGCGGAAAAGCGAAAAGAGTTGTGGATTTGAGGAAAAATTGTTAATTACCTTCCTTTGAATCCGAAGATGTTCCTCGCTATTATCAGCTTCTCTATCTCCTTCGCCCCCTCGTAAATCTCCGTTATCTTCGCATCTCTGTAGAATTGGTTTATCGGATACTCGTCGATGTATCCGTATCCTCCGTGGAACTGCAAAGCCCAGTTGCAGGTTTCAACAGCTACTTCTCCAGCGTACCATTTAGCCATTGCCGAAAGAGTGTTATCCGGCTTTCCTGTTTCAACCTGCACCGCAGCAGCTCTGTAGGTTAGCGTTCTCGCAGCCTCTATTTTCGTCGCCAGCTCGGCTATTTTGAACTGGATGTACTGGAAAGCAGCCAAAGGAACTCCAAAAGCTTTTCTTTGCTTCACGTAATCCACAACGAGCTTTAACGCTCCCCTCGCAATTCCTACAGCCTGTGCCGCAACCCAAACCCTCGTTATGTCGAAGAACTCCATCATGTAGTAGAAGCCTTTTCCTTCCTCTCCCACCAGATTTTCTGCTGGAACTCTGACGTTGTTCAAGCTAACTTCCGCTGTATCAGTAGCTCTAATCCCCATCTTTCCTGTTATTTTCGTGGCTTTGTAACCCTCTCTATCCGTTTCTACTATGAAGTAGCTTATTCCCTTGTGTCTTTCTTCGAAGCTCTTTGGCTCGGAGGTTCTTGCCGTAACGAGGATGAAATCTGCTATGCTTCCGTTTGAAATGAACTGCTTAGTTCCGTTCAAAACCCATTCGTCACCGTCTTTAACAGCCCTTGTTTTTATGCTTGCTGAATCGCTTCCGGCATCTGGTTCAGTGTTAGCCATGCCCATTATCGCATCTCCCTTCGCAACTTTTGTAACGTACTTCTCCTTCTGCTCCTCGCTTCCGTGCAAAAGAAGTATCTCAACTCCGAAAGTCGGAATCAAGCAGGCCAATCCTAAACCCGGATTTACTGCTGAGAACTCTTCCATTACAATCATCTGCTCAATCGGTCCGTAACCTCCTCCTCCGTATTCCTCCGGAATGGCTACAGCATGGAATCCAAGTTTTGCGCACTTCTTCCAAAGCTCGAAGGGGAACTTCTCTTCTCTATCGCACTCTCTTGCGAGTTCTGGAGTGAACTCCTTCTCAGCGAATTCTCTCGCAGCTCTCCTTATATCCTCCTGCTCTTCGGTAAACTGAAAACTTATCGGCATATCACCACCTCTGAAGTATAATTCTATCTAAGGAAGTATAAAACTGTTTTGGCGAAGATAAAAATTCTTTAAGCTCCAATTCTGAAAAGAAATGTATATATACCACCTAACGCAAACTTCGTAAAAATAATGACAAATCTGAGGAAGATTTAACTTTTTCGATCTCTATTCGGCAAATAAAGCCACGAGAACGGGAAAAGTTTATATAATTAAAGAACGTGAAAGAAATTGTATGGCAGTAGCTATTATTGGAGTTGGACACACTAAATTCGGAAACAGGAGAGACGTTAACGTTCCGGAACTCGCTTGGGAGGCAATGAAGCAGGCTTTCGACTCGGCAAACGTTGAGCAGAAGGATGTAGACTTCTTCGTTGTTGGAACAGCCGGCTTGTGGAGCAGTGAAGCGGCAGTACCCCCCCTCATGGCGGAGTACGCTAAACTCGGAGTAGGAAGCATGCGAGTTGAAGCGGCTTGTGCAACCGGAAGTGCGGCTATAAGGGTTGGATACACCGCTATAGAAAGTGGAGAAGCCGATGTAGTTCTCGTTCTCGGCGTGGAAAAAATGCAGGAGTCTACGAATCCAACGGTGATCGAAATTATCGGCAGATTCGGAAGTTACTTCTGGGAGTTCGAAAACTTCGGTTTGACTTTCCCAGCCTACTATGCCTTACATGCCACAGCCTACATGGCTAAGTACGGAGCGACGGAAGAGGACTTCGCAAGAGTTGCTGTGAAAAACCACTACTACGGAGCGAAAAATCCGAACGCTCAATTCCAGAAGGAAATAACGCTCGAAACAGCTTTGAATTCCCCCTACATTGCTTGGCCCTTCAAACTTTACGACTGCTCACCGATAACCGATGGGGCAGCCGCTGTTGTTTTGGCGAGCGAAGAAAAGGTTAAGGAATGGGGAATAGAGGAGAAGGTTTGGATTCTTAGTCAGGGCGTTGGGACTGGAACGGCGAATTTAAGCAAGAGGGAAAGCTTCACGTCACTTAAATCTGCCGCTTTTGCAGCCGAGCTTGCCTACAAGAAAGCTGGAATCGATATAGACGCTCCTTATAAGCAATTAGACGGAGCAAACGTTCACGACTGCTTTACCGCAGCGGAGATAATAGCTTACGAAGATCTGAGGTTTGCCAAGAGGGGAGAAGGCGTTGAGCTTATAAGAAACGAGCAAACATACATCGGCGGAAGGATTCCCGTAAATTTGGATGGTGGTTTGAAAGCCAAGGGTCATCCGATAGGCGCTACTGGAGTTTCTCAGGCTGTTGAAGCTTACAAGCAGCTTTTAAGTAAGGCTGAAGCTGGCAGACAGGCTGAGATTAAGAACGGAAGATGGCTTACCCACAACGTTGGAGGGACTGGACATTACAGTTACGTTACGATATACTCCCTTGAAAAGAGGTGATTTTTGTGGAGGAGTTTAAGAAGGCTGTTGAGAGGAATATAGCGGAGTACGGATTTCCGGTAGCTTTGGATGAGAAAACCGGAGCTATGCAATGGGTTGACATGAGGAAGCTTGAGCTAAGCTACCTGATCTGCATAGATAACATTGCTCCCTTCTTCGAAGGAATGAGGGAAGGCAAGCTCCTAACGACCAAATGCAAAAAGTGTGGCGAGCTGTTCTTTCCTCCCCAGAAAGACTGTCCGAATTGTAGAGTGAGCGAGATGGAGTGGGTTGAGCTGAAGAAGGAGGGTGTCCTCGAAACTCTTACTGTTGTTTTCGTCAGACCTCCAAGCTTTGCCATGCATGATCCTTACACTGTGGCTATAGCAAAACTCGACGATGGGGTAAAAATAACAGCTTGGCTCAGAGGAGATCCAAGAAAAGTCAAGCCGGGGCAGCGAGTGAGAGTTGAGATATCGAGAAGAAAAGAAGGGTATTTAATGTATGAGCTCGTTCCCATAGAGGGGTGATGAAATGGAGATTAAGAAGGTGGCTGTTGTTGGAGCCGGAACGATGGGAAGCGGAATAGCTCAGGTTTGTGCAATGGCCGGCTATGAGGTGTGGGTTAGGGACATAAGCGAAGAAATTTTGGGCAAAGCTAAGGAGACGATCGAGAAGAATTTGAGGAAGGCTGTAAACAAGGGGAAGATCAGCATTACAAAGCTGAAGGAAATTGAAACCAAACTTCATTTCACAACGGACTTGAAGGAAGCTGTGGAAGATGCTGATCTTGTGATTGAGGCGGTTCCCGAAGTTATGGATTTGAAGAAGCAGGTATTCAAAGAGATTTGCGAGTACAACAAGAAGGCAATTCTCGCGACGAACACTTCCGGATTGAGCATAACCGAGCTTTCGAAAGCAACGGACAGGCCAGACAAATTCGTTGGAATGCACTTCTTCAACCCTGTGCCGGTTATGGCTCTCGTAGAAGTTATAAAAGGAGAGCACACGAGCGAGGAAACCGTTAAGATAGCGGTTGATTTCGTTAAAAGTCTTGGAAAGACTCCGGTTGTTGTTAAGAAGGACGTTACCGGATTTATAGTTAACAGATGTCTCGTTCCTTACTTGGTCTTAGCCATACAGGATGTCGAGAACGGCGTGGCAACTAAAGAGGAAATAGATGCCACGATGCTCTACAACTACAAGTTCCCGATGGGACCGATAGAGCTTTCCGATTTCGTAGGACTGGACATTCTGTATTACTCCACCCAGCAGTGGGACATCGTACCGAAATCGAAGCTTCTTGAGGAGAAGTTCAACGCTAAGGAGCTCGGAATGAAAACCGGAAAAGGATTCTACGACTGGAGGCAGGGAAGACCGAAGATTCCGAAGGAAGCAGCTGGAAAGTACGACGCTCTTAGGCTCATAGCTCCTATGGTGAACATAGCTGCAAGCCTTATTGAAATGGGCGTTGCAAGTGCCGAGGAGATAGACACGGCAATGAAGCTCGGAACGAACATGCCGAAAGGTCCTTGCGAGCTTGGAGACGAGATTGGCTTGGACGTCATTTTGGCTAAAGTCGAAGAAATTTACAAGGAGAAGGGTTACGAAATTCTGAAACCATCAGAGTACCTGAAGAAGCTCGTAGCTGAAGGAAAGACAGGAAAGAAGGCTGGAGCGGGATTCTACAATTACGAGAAGGCGGCTTACATGAACATAAAGATTGAGAAGGTCGAAGAGGGAATAGCGAAGCTCGTCATAAACAGACCTCACAGACTCAACGCTTTGACGATAGAAACCCTCGATGAAATAGTAAGAGCCTTGGAAGAGCTTGAAAAAGACGAAAGCGTGAAGGTTCTGATAATAACGGGAGAAGGAAGAGCATTCTCAGCGGGACTTGATCTGCAGGCAACATTGGAGGGAGATATGCTGAGACCGGCTGTGGCTATGATGCTTGCCATGAAGGGGCAGCAGACGTTTACGGCAATAGAGAGATTCTCGAAGCCGGTTATAGCTGCGATAAACGGTTACGCCTTTGGAGGAGGTTGCGAACTCGCTTTAGCTTGCGACTTCAGAATAATGGCGAAAGGAGCTCAGATTGGTTTAACAGAGACAGCATTGGGAATTATCCCCGGCTGGGGTGGAACGCAAAGAATGGCTAAAATCGTGGGAATTGCCAAGGCTAAGGAACTCATAATGCTTGCCAAGAGGCTTGGTGCCGAGGAAGCTGAAAAAGTAGGGTTGGTTCACAAGGCTGTTGAGCAGGAGAAGTTCTGGGAGGAAGTGATGAACTTGGCAAGGACTTTAGCCAAGGGTGCTCCGATCGCTTTGAGACTTGCGAAGTATGCGATAAACTTCGGCTACGAATTGCCGGTTGAAGCTGGACAGGCTTTGGAGTCAGCCTACTTTGGCGTCGTTGCCTCCACAGAAGACGTGCAGGAAGGATTTGCTGCCTTCTTTGAGAAGAGGGAGCCGAAGTTCAAAGGTAAATAATCAATCATTTAATTTTTTTAGAAAAAATAATTAAACTTCTCGCAAAAATCTCTCAGGAGGTGGTTAAGTGAAGATAATTGTTTTAGCGAAACATGCAGCAGATCCAGAGAGCGAGATTCACCTCAAGGACGAGAAAACACTTGATGAGAGAGGTTTGGTTTTCGACATAAACGACTGGGATAGGTATGCTATCGAAGAGGCGATAAGGATCAAGGAAAACATAGGAGGAGAGGTTGTGGTTGTGGGAGTTGGAAAGAGCGACGACACTCTGAGAAAATGCTTGGCGATGGGTGCGGACAGAGCGATAAAGATACCCATCGATGAGGGAATGGATCCTTTTGTAACGGCTTCGGCGATAAAAGAAGTAGTAGAAGCTGAAGGTTTCGACTTGATAATAGCCGGTTTGATGAGCCAGGACTACAACAACGCTCTCGTTGGTACGCTTCTGGCTGGAATGCTCAACGTTCCTTACGCAACAGCGGTAACTTCTCTGAAAATAGAGAACGGCAAGGTTAGAGTGACAAGGGAGCTTGAAGGTGGATATCAGGAAGAGGCTGTTTTGAGCACGCCTTGCTTAATTACCGTGCAGAGCGGTATTAACGAGCCAAGATACGTGTCGATAATGGGTATTAAGAGGGCGAGAAGCAAAGAGCTTAAAGAAGTCAGCGTTTCCGCTCCCGAAGGAGTGTACGAAGTTGAAAGGATGTACTATCCTCCGGTAAAGAAAGCTGAGATAATTACCGGCTCTCCGGATGAGATCGCTGACAAACTTATTCAGATACTCAAGGAGAGGGGGTTGCTATGAGGGTTTTTGCTGTGGCTGAGATCAGG
>WAQS01000282.1 GCA_015520115.1 Ferroglobus sp. | reverse complement strand
TAGCAACCCTTTTCCCCTCAACGTTTATCAGGCAAGGTTTGTCAAGAAGGTTTCTCTTCTTTAAGAGATCGACGACCTCGTCATGTTTAATCTCATCTTCCACGACTTCGTAATCCACCTTCTTCATCGCATCCCTGAGATTCATAGCCCCTGTAGGAAAGTTTAATAAATAACTCTTATTCAACTTCACCCCATGAAAACTTCACGCATACCCAATTTTTACAAGCTAAGCATCGAGGAAAGACTGAGAAAAGTTGCCGAGTTTGCTGATTTAAGTGAAGAGGAGATTAAGGCTATCCTCGAAAAAGGTTTACCGAACGATATAGCTGACAGAATGATAGAAAACGTCATAGGGACTTTTGAATTGCCTTTGGGGATAGCTACGAATTTCCTCATCGACGGAAAGGAATACTTGATTCCCATGGCTATAGAGGAGCCGAGCGTCGTTGCTGCTGCAAGCAACGCTGCCAAGATGGCGAGGGCTAAAGGAGGGTTTTTCACCGACTATTCGGGCAACATAATGATAGGGCAAATTCAGGTTACGAAGCTTAAAGATCCAAATTCTGCAAGGTTCGAAGTCTTGAGGCATAAGGAGGAGATTATAGAGAAGGCTAACGAGCAGGATCCGATTCTCGTGAATCTCGGTGGTGGTTGTAAGGATGTTGAAGCGAGAGTTATAAACACCAAGCTTGGAGAGATGCTCATAGTCCATTTGCTTGTTGATGTGAAGGATGCGATGGGAGCTAATGCCGTAAATACCATGGCTGAAGCGGTGGCTCCGCTAATAGAGAGGATAACGGGTGGAAAGGTCTACCTGAGAATCATTTCGAACTTAGCAGTTTACAGACTTGCAAGAGCTAAAGCTATCTTCGACAAAAACGTTATTGGAGGAGAGGAAGTTGTTGAGGGAATTATGCAGGCTTACGCCTTTGCTGAGGCGGATCCGTTTAGGTGTGCCACCCACAACAAGGGGATTATGAACGGAATTTCGGCGGTGGTTATAGCTACTGGAAACGATTTTAGGGCTGTTGAAGCCGGAGCACATGCCTACGCAGCCATCCACGGCTACAAGCCATTAACGAGGTACGAAGTTAACGAAGAGGGCGATCTCGTTGGGACAATAGAGTTGCCGATGGCTGTGGGGACTATCGGAGGGGCGACGAAGGTGAATCCCCTCGCGAAAATCTGCCTGAAAATACTCGGGGTTAATTCAGCTGAAGAACTTGCAAGGATTCTTGCAGCCGTTGGTTTAGCTCAAAACTTCGCCGCTTTAAGGGCTTTAGCTACCGAGGGAATCCAGAGGGGACACATGGAGCTGCATGCGAGAAACGTGGCTATAATGGCCGGAGCTGTCGGAGAGGAGATTGATAAAGTTGTTGAGGTTCTCGTGAGGGAAAGAAAGGTTAGACTCGACAGGGCAAAGGAGGTTTTGGAGGAAATTAGAAGAAAATGATTTTTTATTCCACAACCTCTCCCGGCTTTGAAGATGTTGCGGCTGAGGAACTAAAAGAACTCGGTTGTAAAATAAAGGAGGAGAGGAGAGGGAAGGGGAGAGTTTTCTTCGAGGCAAAAATAGAGGACATCCCGAAATTGAACTGCTTTTCTCGATGTTCCGAAAGAATAGTTCTTCTCCTTGGGAGATTTAAGGTTGAAAGGTTTGAAGATGTTTATAAAGCTGTGAAACAGATAGACTTCTCCTTCATCAAACCGGAGCAGAGTTTTGCAATAAGAAGCAACAGAGTCGGAGAACACGACTTCACATCCATGGATATAGCAAGGGAAGCGGGACAGGCGGTGATAGATAGATACAAAGAAGATTACGGGGTTAGGCTGAGGGTTAATTTGGACGAGCCGGATGTGATAATCAGATGCGATTTGGTAGATGACGACTTCGTTGTCGGAGTGGACACAACAGGAGATGAGGCTCTGCATAAAAGAAACTACAGGATTTACCAGCATCCAGCTCCTCTGAACCCCACCATCGCTTCTTCCCTCATCAGGCTTTCCGGATGGAGTCACGAGTACAGCTTACTCGATCCAATGTGCGGGAGCGGGACAATTTTAATTGAAGCCGGTCTTATGGCGAGGAACATTCCGATATGCAAGTTCAGAAAAGATTTCGCTTTCAAAAAGCTGTTTCAGTTCCCGGAAATAGAGTGGGAAGAGAGGGATGTCGAACTCGAACTCTACGGGATCGAAAAGTTTAGGAAACACGTTGAAGGTGCGAAGAAAATTGCCGAATACGTCGGGATTCCGATAAAGTTCATTCAAGGAGATGCAAGAAAGCTTGACGAATATTTCGAAAGCGTGGATTACATAATCACCAATCCTCCCTACGGACTCAGAATTGCAAGAAAAGGGATAATAGAAGACTTGTATTCAAAATTTTTTGAATCAGCCGCAAAAATCCTCGAAAGAAAGCTCGTGATGATAACAGCCGAGAAGAAAATAGCGAGAGAATACGCCACAAAATTTTTCGAAATAAAGGAAGAAAGGAGCGTTATGTACGGCGGGTTAAATTGTTCCGTCTTCGTTCTTGAATAGTTATTTTTTGAGAGCTTCCAGAAACTCGTCAACCGGCACTGCTGGCATCGTAACGGTTCTTATAGTACCTCTGCTTGCCAGCTCAACCATCGCCTTCATCACGGTGATGTTATCCGGAGCTTCGACTATGTTGACGAAATCGAACTCCCCGAAGACAACGTACTGCTGAAGAACCTTTACACCCATCTTTTCAAGTTCTTCGTTAACCTCCTTAACTCTCTCGGGTTTCTCTTTCAGAGTTTCGGCTCCCTCGTCGGTCAACCTCGACAAAATAATGTAGATGCCCATACAACTCACCTGATTTATTTTTGTAATTACGCAAAGAAAAGCTTTTCCATCAAAAGTGTTATAAATCAGAATCGAAAAATGAAGCTACGAGCTCCGGTGGTGTAGCCCGGCCAATCATACGGGACTCTCGATCCCGTGACCCGGGTTCAAATCCCGGCCGGAGCACTTTAATTCCGTCAGCTCTTTTTTATTTGAGTGTCGTTAATATGTAGTAGGAAATCGCCGCCGAAATCGGAATCGTGAAGTTGTCGTTTAAGAACTTCTTTCCATCGAACATTGCTGAGATAATGATCGATGCTAAAGAGTACTGCCATTCCAAGCCGAGCGCCAAGCTTAAAGCGAAAGAGGATGAAAAAAATGCCGGAAAAGAGAAGTTTCTGTTCACCTTTTTGAAAATTCCCGCCGCACCATCTCCAGCAAAGGCGCAAACTGCTGCAATTACACAAGCTTTTAGAGGAAAAACAGGGGTAATTATCGAGAAAGCCAAACCGCTGTAAAGGTAGCCAGCGACACCCTTCTTTTCGTACTCTCTGAGGATGAAGTTCGGAAAGATTTCCTTTTTAGCCCTCACGAGTTCCAAAAAAGAGGCAAAGGCTGTCATCACAAGAACTACAGCACCCATAAAATCTTTTCCAAGATAAAAGAGAGCGGGAATGTAAAGGAGTCCGAGAAAGTGTATGGACTTCCTCAAAACTTCAAATTTGTCTATCATTCCCTTTCCGGTGGGAAGTCTTCGATTAACCTTTTCGCAAAATTCGAAAAGGCTCTCCTGCTTGAAGACAAAAAGCTGAAACGAAGCTGAAAAACTGTTTTTCCGGAGGAAAATGCGTTTTTCAACCTCCAGTCGTACGGGATCGTTGCGTAAACCCTCTCGTTGTAGAAGTACTTTAAATTCTTCCTTTTAGCCATGTTGACCACAAATCCGTTGAAATTTACATCGCTACTTTCAAGAACATCTCTAACTTTAATCGCATCCAAATAAGCCGGTTTTATATCTGCCGACACGACAAAAACGACATCAGCGACGAGGGTTGGATATACCGCAAATTTAGACAATCCCGGAGATTGATCAAAAAGGATGTAGTCGTACATCGGCTTGAGTTCCAAAGCAAGATCGCCGATTCTCTCAATTTTAATCTTCTTTTTCAAATCAACAATGGATTCCGCCGGATACACGTCGATTTCTGCTTTTTTGACACTCAATTTTGCTGAAGTTTCGCTCAGCTTTGCCTCACCACAAAGAAAGTGTGTTACCGTTTTTTCCGGCATGTTTTCGATGAACAGTGAGACGTTCGGTAAAGCGAGGTTTAGGTCAACAATAGCAACTTTTTTTCCTTTCAGTGCCAAAGCGGCGGCGAGATTTACAACAATGGAAGTTTTACCCACTCCCCCTTTACCAGAAGGGAAGGAAATTACCTTCCCACCGACAGACCGTAATGCGTAATACTCCTCTATGATTTTCCTAAGTTTCTTTTCAAGCTCAGACAAATTGAAGTAGGGGTCCATAATTTCACAGTATTCTCGGCGATTTTCTTTCAGCCTTCTTTTCCCTTGCTACCCAGAATTTCTCACCCACGCTGCTCTTTATTTGAGATACATCCACTGAAAGTTGTGCAACGCTGTTTTTTAACTCCGCTATCTCTTTTTTCAGCTCCTCAACAAACGATAAATCGAGCTCAGCTTTTCTTTCTTCTCCTACCTTCTTTTCGAGCTCTTCTAACCTCTTATTGACGATATTTTCAAGAGAAGATAGCTTTTCTTCAACACTCCTTTTGAAGGTCTCGTTCTCTTCAATGAAGGTTTTAAGCTTTCTCTCCACCTCAGCTACTTTACTTTCAAGGATTTTTGCTCTTTCCACAGCTTTTTTTACGCTCTCCTCCATTTTCGGTAGATCCACCTCCACGAACGTTTTCAATTCCTGAAAAAGTGAATCCCACTTCTTCAAAACCTCCTCGCTCATTTATTCTCTCCTCACTCTAAGCTGAGAGATTAGCAAAGCTCCCCTTGCAGATGCGGTCAGCGGATTCTCGGGGCTTCTAACCTTTACACCGAAACCAAGAGCCTCTGAAAGCTTGGTTTCAAATTTCTCTTTTAATCCGGGAATCTCCGCCATTCCTCCCGTTAATATGAATTCCGACTCAAGAATAACTTTGTAGGCTTTGAAGTTGAATTCCGCAAGCGATGGGAGGAACTCAAGAGTGATGAAGTCGACCAGAGCATCCAAGTATCTTTCGACTGGCTTATTTACCGCTTCGTCCAATCTAAAGCTGAACTGTCCTTTTTCGAAGAGCTGAACAGTCTCCTTCACGCTCTTCCACTCTTTAAGGTTCGCATACTTTTCTTTGTACTCTCTTGCCGTAGAAATGTCGACGTTAACAGCACCTCTTGTTAGGTTCATAATTTCGTTCTTTATCCACCTGTCCACAAGATCCCCGGAAACCTCTCCTGTGACCATGCTGAAAACTATCTCTCCTTTTCTCACGGCAACGACATCGGTTGTGGACGAGCCAAGATTTACCACAACGAAAGTTCTATCCAGCATCCCCAATCCTTCCGGAAGAGCTAAAGCAGCTAAGAAGGAGTCGTTCCAGACCTCCTTACCAGCCCAGCCGATTGGCACCTGACTAATAACCTTCTTAAACAGATTTACTCCTTCTTCAGCCTCGGTCGATGGAATTCCGTAAGTTACGTAGGTGTTCTCCGGTATTTCGTATTGTTTCGCAACGTTGGTCAGGAATATCTTGAGCAGTTCGGCTTCCTCCTCGTTTCCCGGCAAACCACCGCGAAGCATGTAAACTGCCTCATCTCCGTAAAGTTCGGCAGCCTCGTTACCTATCACGTAATCCTTCTCCCCAGTTATCGGGTTTTCCTTCTCCTTTATGCACGTCTCAACAACGATAACTTCGTCTCCTTTAGCTATTACTGTTCTCTGCGATCCCACTTTCATTCCAATCGGAACAACATTACTTTCAGCTTTTTCAACTTCCTTCTTTTCTTCCACCTCGCTCATAACAGCAACCCCCGTTTAAATTTTGGTGGAATATATTTAAAGTTTTACCAAAGAGTTAGTCTTCGGTTTTTACTGTCTTTACTTTTATCAAGAAGTTGAACTCTTCTTCACCATCGAACAGCATAACGACCTCAATAGTGTATTCTCCTTCCCGCATTCCGTGATGTCCATCGCTTGGCTTGAAAACCTCGATCGGAAGCTGTAAATAGCCATTGCTGTGCGTACTCCAAGTGAAGTTCAGAGACACAGGGACTTCTTCATCTTCCTCAGCTTCATCTGAATCTTCGTCATCATCTTCATCCTCCCCTTTATAGTATATCGAAACGTTCACTTCCTCGCTGAATCGAGATGTGTATCCGATTACGTAGATGTACACGCTATCAGGACTCTCCTCGTGTCCATGTCTCCATTCATGCCTATTTCTCTCATCGAGGAAAGTGACCTCTATTACATCGCCGTTTTCGATCACTGTTTTGT
>WAQS01000281.1 GCA_015520115.1 Ferroglobus sp. | reverse complement strand
CTCCACAGTCACTTTGAACCAGATATCGCAACCCTCCTTATCTTCTTCTTCCAATCCGAACATTTTAGCCCAGTCGAACCAAGGACATGAAGTGTGTCTAACGATAACCCTATCTTCCTCCGCTAGCACTTCCACTTTCTCTCCCATGATTTCGCTGCTTCTTGCTATTGCTTTAGCTATCTCGACGAGATTTTCTGGATTTACTCCGTGCTCTTTGTATAGTTTAGCGGTACCTTCTCCAACTTTTTCCCAGAACTTTTTCACGAGATCTCTTGCCTTCTCCCTACCGAACTCCTCCTCAACAACAGATCTCCACTTGTAAAAGAAGTCTCTGCAAATGTTCCACATGACTTTTAGATCTTTCTCAGCTTGGGACATTCAGAACACCTCATACCTTTCTAAAAACGAAATACGGATGCTTTTTGTAGTCGTACCAGTTCATCTCCTGAAAATCTATCTCGACCTCATCTCCAACCTTCAAATCTTCAAATCTCGCATTAACTACGTAGCTGAACAGCCTCACGCCATTTTCCAACTCCACAACAGCAACTGTCAGAGGAGGCTTGAAACCCGTTGGTACGACGTGCATTTCTGTAAAAGAGTAAATTCTTCCTCTTTTAGGGAGCTCAATCCACTCCATTTTGTCTGAATAGCATGAAGTGCACACGATTTTCGGGGGGAATTCCGTCTTTCCGCATTCCGAGCATTTTGTTGCGAGAAGCTTTCCTTCTTTTAAAGAATCCCAGAACTTCTTTATGGCAGTCTGCTCAAAGTTCGGATAGCGGGGAGGGACTTCCATAATTTTCATCTTTTCACCTCGAATAAATTATGACCGCCTGACTTGTTCCCCATCCTCCGAGATTTTGCGTTAGTCCGATTTCCGCATCAACAGCTCTTCCTTTCGGGGCTTCTCCTCTCAGCTGCTCAAAGATTATTCCTGCTTGACAAATTCCGGTCGCACCTATTGGATGCCCTCTCGAAAGCAGACCTCCTCCGGTATTCACCGGAATTTTTCCTCCCAAGTCTGTCTCGCCTTCTTCCACAAACTTCCCACCCTCCCCTTTATTGCAGAAGCCCAAAGCCTCTATTTCAAGGATTTCAGCTATTGTAAAGCAATCGTGCACTTCGGCAACGTCAACATCTTTTGGCTCTATTTTTGCTCGTTTATATGCTTCTCTTGCGGCAATTTTCAGAGCTGTGAATTCCGTTAAATCTGAAATGCTGCTAATAACGTTCTCGTTAATAAGAAACTGTCCAATCCCTTTTATGTAAACTGGTGTGTCCGTGTAATTCTTAGCGAGTTCCCTCCTTGTTAAAATTATGGCGGAAGCTCCATCGCTCACCGGGCAGCAATCGAGAAGCTTCAAAGGTTTGGAAATCGGTCTGGAGTTTAAAACGTCCTCAATAGTTATTGGCTTTTGAAAGTGAGCTTTTGGATTTTTAGAAGCAAATTTTCTGTTCTTCACGGCCACCATTGCAAGGTGCTCCTCTTTTGTTCCGTAAATGCTCATGTGTCTCGTTGCAAACATAGCAAAACCCATAGGTGCGTTTGAGCCGAAAGCTGCTTCCCAGTCTCTGTCTATAACGTAAGAAAAGGCGGCCATTATGTCCGAGCTTGAAGGAAGCTCGTAGCACTTCTCAACACCCACAACCAGACAAAGATCTACAAGACCGGATTTTACAGCCATGTAGCCTGTGATCAATCCCATACTTCCACTCACACAAGCCCCTTCAACGCGAGTAGCAAACTTCGCTTTAATCCCAAGAAATTCGGAGAAGTGGTTTACCGAATTTCCCTGCTTTTGAAGGATCTCCGGATTCTGAGAGCTGAGAACGAAACCGTCGAAGTCATCTATTGATATGTTTTCGGCACTTTCAATAGCCTCCTTTACCGCAAGTTGCGCTAAGTCAGTGGCTGATTTGTCAAGATGCTTTCCATACTTGGTCGTACCAGCTCCCACTATAGCAACATCGTTCATCCCTTTCCACCCTTGGTGTAGTCGTAGAATCCCCTTCCACTCTTCCTTCCGTGTCTGCCAGAATAGTAAAGCATTCTGACCGTCTGAGGGACTGCGAATCTTTCCCCATAAACCTTTCTCATAACTTCTCCTGCATGAAATATCACCGGGATTCCATTCGTGAAGTCAAGAAGCTCGAAGGGACCCATCGGATGGTTCAATCCGAGCTTTATAGCCTTATCTATATCTTCAGCCGATGCCACCCCTTCTTCGAGAATTCTGATACATTCGGTAACAAAAGCCTGTAAGGCTCTGCTAACTATAAATCCCACAGAATCCTTGCAAATCACGACTTCCTTCCCGAACTCTTTTGCTAAGTTTACAACGGTGTTGAGAGTTTCTTCGGAGGTGTCTATCGTCCTTATGACTTCTATCAGCTTCATAATCTGCGGAGGATTGAACCAGTGCATTCCAGCAAATTTTTCCTTTCTCTTCGTAACTGAAGCCATTTCAGTTATGCTTAGTGCTGAGGTGTTGGAGGTGAAGATGGCTTCTCTGTGGCAGATCTCATCAAGCTTTCTAAAAACCTCCTGCTTGATTTCCATTACTTCCGGAACAGACTCTATTACGAAATCGGAATTCTTCGCATCTTCAAGCTTTGTCGTCCCCTTTATTCTCTCCAAAACGTCATCTATCTTATTTGCGTCGAATTTTCCTTTTTCAGCCAACTTGTTTAAACTCGCTCTTATCTTTTCAAAGGCACTGTCAATTATCTCCTGCTTTATGTCCACCATAACGACATCGTAGCCGTGCATGGCTGCAACCTGAGCGATTCCGTGCCCCATCGTTCCCGCTCCGACAACGCAAATTTCGTTGATGTCCATAAATTCCACCCCTAATAAGTTGTGATTTATTATCACAATTTTTAGCTGAAAAACCAATATAAATTTAACGGTTAACGATACTATCGATCACGAACTCCACCATTCGGAAGAGGACTTTCTTTTCCCGTACCCAAGCAAATCGTCAAGGATTTTGGCGACCTTGCCACCGACAATTGGAACGATATAGTCCCTGAAAAATGCGTGGATAAAATAAGTTCTTCCTGAAGGTTTGTTGTACGGACAAACTCTAACGCAAACACCACAACCCAAATTTCCTGATTTGCACCAGTATTCGAAGCACTTTTCAACGTCCACATGCCACTTGTAAATTCCTTCAATGTTGCTTATTGTCTTCCTTTCCCAACTTGGATCTTCGAAGGGAATAGCCTTAGCCGGACATTTTTCGGCACATTTTTTACACTTCAAGCAGAACTCGTAAACTCCAAATCTTACGGGTTTATCGGCTTTGAGAGGAGCATCGGTGAAAACCTTAGCAAGTCTAACACGGGGACCGAACTTTTTAGTTATCAGCAAACCCATTCTGCTGCACTCTCCAAGTCCGGCGGAGATAGCGTAGGGAATGCTTAACGCTAAGTCGTTACCGTTTGGGATGGCTGTAAAACCCAACGCTCTGAGAAATTCAGCAAGACTTCCAGCTACAATAGCCATTTTCGAATATCCGAAGGCTATGTCTCCCATTGAGACTCCTCCATCAGCTGTAGATTGCATTTCGTAATCCTCCTCGATGGCAAGCACGATGCAGTACTTCACTTCTGGAAGTTTCAGCGGCTCTTCAATAAACTCCCTTCCGATGTGGTACCTCGGATTAAGAACTCTTGCCGAATACACCCACTTTTCGTCAAATTCAGCAACTCCAACGAGATTCGCTCCAAAATACTTCGCGACTTTCTTTACAACTTTAGTAAATTTTTCCGGATCTTTCTCAGCCTCCGATTTAAACTCTTTCCTGAATACTTCGAGTTTTTCGTTCCAGAAAGGAGAGGCTATTGAAAAAACCGGAGAGATTTCGCTTTTCCAGCTTATCAATCCGCCGTCTCCATAATCCATCTGAAAAGGCGCCCCTTTCATTGCAACCCACCAACCAGCAGACATGAAGGCGTAGTCAAGAAGAGATGATCGTTTTCCAGATTTTATGTTTCTCACGACACTTTCAACGCTTTTTCTTGCCATCTCTTTTACTTTTTCATCCCAGCCGGTTCTACTGAACATTGTGTACTTCTGATTGAATCTCTTAAACTTTTCAGTGTCTATCAACCAAGGATGGTCTTTCCAGATTTTCTCAATCATGACAGGAAAGATTTAGAAAAATTAAATCCTCGCTCCAAGCTTGTATCCTTCGTGTATTGCGTAGGCAATAGATCTTGGCAGCACCGCATCACCTATTATGTACTTCTCATCTGCCAAAAACTCTATACTGCTCCAAAGACCGTTGATTGGTTTTCTCGGACCCCCTAAAACTATTGCATCAGCTGGAACTTCCACATCACCGTTTTTCGTTTTGACTATGCATTTATTCTCCCTTATCTCTTTAATTTTTCCTTCGGTGATTACATTTATTCCGAGTTCCCTAACCCACAACTTGTGCCTCCACTTGAACGTTGGAATAACATCCTTTGCTATTTTTTTACTCTCCTCAACTATCGTCACTTTTTTCCCTTTTTTCGCAAGATATTCTGCTGCAACTAAACCAGCCCTCTCTCCAGAAACGACAACGACATTATCACCGATTCCTTCAGCAATTTTTTCATCTTTTAGTAGCTCTATAGCCGTGTAAACCTTCAGACCATTCACTTCGTCGTAATCTTTTGTTATCGTCGCTCCGCTAGCTAAAACGAGCACATCGGGCTTTTCTTTCATTATTATTTCCGGGGTAACTTCAACTCCGGTGTAAACTTTCACTCCGTGCTTTTTCAGCTGAACTTCGTAATATCTTATCAGATCGAGGAAAACATAGCCGCCTCCTATCT
>WAQS01000280.1 GCA_015520115.1 Ferroglobus sp. | reverse complement strand
TCTTTATCTTACCCGCATCGATGAAAATGACGGTATCAACCACCTGCGGAATTACTCCAAGTTCGACTCTTCCTATCATTCTCTGTATCGCATCTATCGCTCTGGTTGCGTGAGTAACGCCTATCATACCCACCCCAGCCAAACGCATGTCGGCGAAGACCAAAAAGTCGCTCGTCTTTCTCACTTCGTCGTAGATCGTGTAGTCTGGTCTCACGAGTAAGAGAACATCTGCTGTTAAAGTCATGTCCCCTTCAAGAGGGGCGTACTGCGTTATTTCATCCCTAACCATCAGATCCCTTGGACTTTCCATCGTTTTCACCATGTACCCGTTTTCCATTAAGTAGTTGGCTATGCTTGCTGCAAAAGTCGATTTTCCGGCTCCCGGTGGACCAGCTATTAGTATCCCCCTTTGCCTCTCTATTATCCTTTTCTTCAGCTCCTCACTCACACCAAAATCTTCAAGAGTTGCCTTTGCTATTGGTCTAACAGCTGTGATTTCCATTCTATCAGCAAACGGTCTTTCGGCTATAGCGATCCTGACATCCCTAAGCTGAACGACCGTAGCACCCCTCCTTTCAATTTCTATGTTGCTGTCCCTATCTTGAGATGCGGCTTCAATAATCTCATGGGCAATTTCCCTTAGCTCCTCAAGAGTCATAGGCTCGTCCCTAATCTTCACGAGCTTCAGTTCCCCTATTCTCCCCCTCTTAGCCATCGGAACGCAGCCTTCTCTTAAATGGACGCTTGCAGTATCAGGGGTGAAGAATTGCATGATTTTCGTTTCATCGGGCTTTATTACCCTCTTCTCAAGGTAAATGGCTTTAATTCCCTTAGAAACTGCCACGTAGTACTGCACTCTGTCGCACGTTATGAGGGTAGCCTGCTCCTCCTCAGCCACTTTTCTTATCAGATTGTCTATCTCCCCACCCCTCGCAAGTTTAACGTGCTCCAGAGTCGGTCTCTCTCCGAGGAAAAGTACGTCAAATCCCTTTTTTTCCGCAAGCTCTCTAATCTTTTTTATCTCCTCCAACCCCTGTAAACCCGTTATCTTCCCAAAGTTCGCCTGAGCTTCCAATTCCGCCACAACAGCCTCTGGAATTATTATAGTTCCCTTTAGCTCTCCTTTTTCTATCATCTGGGAAATTCTGCCGTCAATAATTACGCTCGTGTCGAGGACGTACTTCATTCAGACCTCCTCCAGCTTCCTGAAAAAGCAAGAGTAATTGCCGGTGTGACAAGCAACACCCTTCTGCTCCACAAGATAAAGAATCGCATCCCCATCACAATCAACCCTTACCTCCACAACCTTTTGAACGTTTCCCGACTCTTCGCCCTTCATCCAGAGCTTCTTTCTACTTCTGCTGAAGTAATGAGCGTAACCCGTCTTAATTGTGCGTTTTAAAGCCTCTTCATTAGCGTAAGCTAACATTAACACCTCCTTCGTTTTTGCATCTTGAACAACAACCGGGATGAGTCCTTTTTCGTTGAACTTAAGGTTCATCGTTAAGGTTTTGCAAGTAAGGTTTATAAATTATGCTGAGGAGTTTAGTAAAAATTTTCTCAGGGTGATCGAATGGAAAGGCTTTCAACCGGAATACTGAGTTTAGATTCTCAGCTTGGCGGAGGTTTTCCTGCTGGAAGTTTCATCGTTTTACTTGAAGACCCGGGAGCTGGAGCTGATTACTTCACTTACCACTTCGTAGCCGAGGGATTAAAGAGGGGAGAAAAAGCTCTGTACATAAGCACCGAAGAAACAGAGGAGGAGATAAAGAGGAACATCCAGATAATCTCTGGAATAAACCCCGAAGGTCTCGATGTAGTAGACTTGCTCACACCAAAAGTCTCCCCGAAGGGAGATGCAAAGACGTATTTAAAAGCGATCGTTCAAGATCCTTACAAGAGGGTTTCCGAGGAAGTGCTTAAGAGCGATCATCAAAGATGCGTTCTCAACAGCCTGACGTACTTCGTTGAAAACTACAGATGGGAGGAAATTAAAGAACTCATAAACAAAATAACGATCCAGACGAGAAGAACGAACAGCGTTTTCCTCGCCACCTTTACAAAGGGCATGTTCGACCAGAAAATAGAGACCGCAATAAAACACTACGCCGACGGAGTAATAGAACTCAGTCTAAGGGAGGTCGAGACGGAAATTCAAAGGAGGTTGAAGATAATAAAGATAAAAGCAACGATAGTTCCGAAGAGCATACTGAGGTACGACATAACGGACAAGGGAATCAGAGTGGAATCGCTGATGAGAGTGTTATGAAGGTCGTTGAAGGAGTTGTAGAGATAGAGGACGTGAAAGATTTCCTCTCCAAGCTCCCTTGCGAGGCTACGTTTATAAACGCTGAATACGTTCTTGACAAGGAGGTTGTAGAGTTTGCAGCGAAAAAAGCGAAGAAAGCTTGGGACGAAGGAAGAAGAGTTGCGAGAAACTTTTCTACCGAGGTCCTCCTTTACGTTGCCGCCACAAGACAGATAAGAGATGCCACAAAAATCGGATTGAAGGAGGGAAGAAACGAGGTTATCGTAGTTGCCGAGGAAGACTGCATAGAGGAGTTGAAAAAACTCGGGTTTAAAGAGGAAAAAGTTTTGAAGATCGACGAAGAAAAAGTCAAGAGAATAATGAAGCTTTACGATATAGGGGAAAAAGAGATCGAAATCGTCGGAGAGGAAAAGCTGCCTCTCCTTATTAGGGAGAGGATCGTTCTGTTCGATCTGAGCAAGTGATGATTATGCTGAATCTGATGGAGTCTCTTGAGCTGCTGAAAAAATACGAAATTCCGGTCGTTGAGACTTTAGTCGCCTCGAACGAAGAGGAGGTTATGAGAGCTGCTGAGAAAATAGGATATCCGGTCGTGATAAAACCGAACGTTAGCGAGCACAAGTCTGAGATAGGAGTTTTTCTGGACGTGAAAAGCGACGAAGAACTTTTAAGATGCTATAGGAAGCTCGATGGAGAAGTGGTTGTTCAAAAAATGATTAAAGGCTTTGAAATTTTTCTCGGAGCTAAGGAGGACGAATTCTTCGGGAAGTACGTAGCTCTCGGCTGTGGAGGAACTCTCGTTGAACTTTTTGAAGACGTGTCCTTCAGAGTTCTCCCTCTGGAAAGAAGAGACGTTATCGAAATGATAGAAGAGACGAAACTCAGCAAAGTTGCAAGGGGATTCAGAAATTACAAGCTGGACGTGAATTCCCTTGTAGAAATCGTCACGAAATTCTCGGAACTTGTTGAAAAAGAGGATGTTAAAGAAGCAGACGTTAATCCGCTCATCGCAAGCGAAAAAGGAATAGTGGCGGTCGATGCGAGGATCATTCTCTAATTCTCCTCTCGTACTCCCTCAAAGCCCAGAGAGATTTTGCAGCTATTTCTGGGGTTGAGAAGACAGGAACGCCGTTACTCTCAAGCTCCTCTTTCACGTCATCCCAAATACCCGGTGGGTAATTCAGGCACATTGTCAGCGGTTTTTCCCTTGAAGCTTTAATTATCGCTTTAGTTGGCACTTCAAGAAACTCCTCCGACCATGAGAATATGTAGTTTATCACCGCTCCATCTACGTTTTCATCACTCACAGCAAGCTCAATAACTTCTCCGCAGGTTTCCGTATCGTTAGCTACAAAACCGAGATCGATGGGATTGTCCCTTATCGTGTAGGGAGGAAGAATCTCGTAGATTTGCTTCTGCGTCTCCTCGGTGAACTTCGTTAGCTTTAAACCTTTAAGCTCGCAGTAATCTGAAGCGACCATCCCAAGTCCGGCAACAAGGGAGATTACCGCAACCCTATCCCCCTTCATCGGCTTCTGCATAGCCAAGGCTTTCGCAAAAGATACAAGCTCGACTAAATCCTCAGCTACAACAGCCCCGTACTGCTTTAAAGCAGAAACGTAGAGCTTGTAATTTCCGGCTAAAGATCCAGTGTGGGACTTGGAAGCTTTATCAGCTTTCTCGAATCTTCCAGCCTTCATAGCCACTATCGGTTTTACCCTACTTACCTCTCTAATTTTCTCACACAACTTCTTCGGCTCGTCTATTCCCTCTATGTATAAGGCTACGCTTTTCGTCTCTTTATCATCCTTCAAGTACTCAAGCATGTCGTAGAAGTCCACGTTAAGCCTGTTCCCCAACCCGACGATCTTGCTAAAGCCTATTCCCTCCCTCATAGAGTAAGGAGCAATTAAATGACAAACTCCTCCGCTCTGACTTACAAGAGCTATATCCCCTTTCTTCAAAAAACTTAAAGCTGGAGTAAAGCTCGCGTTTAAATCCGCTTTTAAGTTCACCATCCCAAACGTGTTCGGACCTATAACCACAGCATTATAGCTCTCAACGAGTTCTCTCAATCTTTTATGTAACTCCTCCCCATCGGCTATCTCAGCCTCCCTGAAACCAGCAGATATTATCACGAAAGCTCTGCAACCTATCTCAAGCAGCTCTTTCACGCTATCGTATATCGCATCCCTTGGCACCGCAAGAATAGCCAAGTCCGGAGTTTCAGGCAGATCTTTAATGCTCTTATAAGCCCTCACTCCGAGTATCTCATCGTAGTTGGGATTTACAGCGTATATTTTTCCCTTGAACGTTTTTACAAGACTGCTCAATGCATGAAACCCCATTTTCTTCGGATTTTTTGTTGCTCCAATTACTGCGACGCTTTTCGGGTAAAACAGCCTCTGGAAGTTCTCGATTTTCATTGGTGAAAGTTTTGAAAGGAAGATATAAAGTTTTGTCTCGATGTTTCGTCAACCTTCAAGCATTTCCTCAACTATCTCCAACAGCACAACCGCGTTGTTGTACTTCGGACTTCTGGCTGAGTAAAGCAGAGTCACTTTCTTCTTTTTTCTTTGACTATTTCGATTAGCCTTTCCAAGGTTTCTCTATTTCTTTCCAACTCCTCTCTGTATTTTCTTCTGAATTCCTCCCACTTGGAAGGATCGTGGAAAACCACTTTCTCAATTCGTAAACTCTCTTTATTCTCACCTCAAACGAAGACTCCATTTTCTCAAGATTTTTTATCTCGAAAGTCTATCATCTCCTTAAAACATTTTCAGGGTCAACGGCAACTGGACAACATTTTTATAGCGAATCTGCTAACAACTCCTGATCACGCTAATGGAGGAGAGAAAATGAAGTCGATGTACGCTTTCATAAGAGAAGCTTGGAAGAGACCTTGGGAAGGTTACGTAGGTAAGCTGATGTGGGAAAGATTGCAGAAGTGGAGAAGGGAGCCGGCAGTGGTAAGAATAGAAAGACCAACGAGACTGGACAGGGCGAGGGCTTTAGGCTACAAAGCGAAGAAGGGAGTAATCGTTGTCAGAGTTAGGATCAGAAGGGGGGGAAGAAGGGCTACAAGACCCAACAAGGGTAGAAAGACGAAGAACCTAATGGTGAACAGGAAAACTCCGAAGAAGAGCTTGCAGTGGATAGCCGAAGAAAGAGCTGCAAGGAAGTTCCCGAACTGCGAAGTCGTGAACTCCTACTGGGTAGGAGAAGACGGAAGGTACAAGTGGTTCGAGGTAATCCTAATTGACAGAAGTCACCCGGCAATATTGTCGGATCCCGAACTTTCAAGGATAGCCAAGCAGAGGGGTAGGGTTTTCCGTGGTTTAACTTCAGCGGGAAGAAAATCGAGAGGTCTTAGAAGGAAGGGAAGAGGAGCTGAGAAGGTAAGACCGAGCCTTAGGGCAAACTTCAGAAAGGAGAAGGATGAGTAAGCGAACTTGGAAAGTTGAGAGAATCACCGTCTCAGCGATAGTCCACTCAACCGAGGATAAGGAAAAAGTTGGTGAAGCGATTTCCACCCTTTTTCCTTTTGAATTCGAAATTTTTGTTTCAGAAGCTAAAGGACATTACGGAAATCCGATAAAGTTTTTAGAAGTTCCCGTAGAGGATAGAAGGAGAATAAAAGAGTTCTGGAACTATTTCATCGAAAAACTCGAAGACCGGGATTTGCTTTTGAATTTGGTTGAGGACATCGTCGACGAATTCGGGGTTTTGCACATAAGGGTAGACAAACAAAAAGCCTACCAAGGAAAGCTCGAATTAGCCTATGGAGGGGACTGCATAGCTGTAAAGGTTAAATTAGTTACCTACCCCTCAAAAAGAGAGAAGTTCATAGCTGCCGCAAAGGAGTTGATCGAAAAGGGGCTATGATGGATTTTCTTCGATTCGAGCCAGAGTACTTGCTTGAAGGCTTTGACGACTGCGTTGTTTTCGGAGAGACTGAAAAGTACATCCAAGGCTGTATGATCTACGCCACTTCAACCAAGGAGCTGACTTCGAAGCTCAGGAAGTATTCCGGGTTCATAGGGGTGCTGAGTCCGAAAGTTGAGGTAAACAGGTTGGCTGTAATGAGAAAGAAAGTGTTCGTACTTCTGGATTCAATTGAAAGGGAGCTGGACTACACAACCGTGAAGCTGGCAGCAGAGAAGGATGTCGCGATAGAAGTTTGCTTTGCAAAATATTTGAAGGTGTCTGGAG
>WAQS01000279.1 GCA_015520115.1 Ferroglobus sp. | reverse complement strand
GGAGGAGACAGAGCAAAAACTTGCTAACATGGGAGCGATGTCGACTCTCGTACTGCTGATCATAGCGATAATCTTGATCGTAAAGGTTAGGGTTATCTCCTCGCTGATAGTCGGAGCTATAATCGGGGCGATACTGAATGTGATTTTGGAGATGAACGGCATTCGCGTTTTCGATGAAATTTTTACCCAGCTGCTGCAATTCATTCAATAGAGGGGTCGGAAGATGGTAGAGAAGGTAAGGGTAGGGGATTTGGTCGTTGAAGAAGACGCCTGCATCTGCAACGAGGATGCGATAATAGAATTTTACAGCGATGAGGAGCTGGAGGAATATTCGAGAATTTTGAAAGCGATATCCAATCCTATAAGACTCCAGATCGTCAGAACTCTGCTAAGCTCACCTCAGTGCGTTTGCGTTCTTTCAGCAGTTGTCAACAAAGATCAAACGCTCGTGAGTCATCATTTAGCCAAGCTAAGAGATGCTAAGATCGTTCGAGAAGACGTGGTCGGCAAGTTCAGAATCTACAGCCTCATAGACGAAAGAGTAAAGAAAATTCTATCCCTCCTCGGATGAACGCTGAAGATTTCTTCTGCCCGAAGTGCAGGAGAATTAAAAGCAGGTGTATCTGCGAGAAAGTTTCCACACGACAAAAGAACTTAGAGATTTTCGAGAAATACTGCAGAGTTCGCGAGCTAAGACGGCTCTTCGACACGGAGGACGAAATCGTAATTTACAGAAGGTTTAATCCGGAAGAGGTTGAAAAAGTCGATTTAAACGAAGTAAATATCTCAAAAAGAGCTAAATCGGCTCTGTTGTCAAGAGGGATCAGATCCCTCTACAAGTTTCAGGTTGAAGCTATTGAGAAAATAAAGGAGGGAAAAAACGTCGTTATAGTGGCTCCAACCGGTTTCGGAAAGACTGAGGCGTTCATAATACCGATCCTCGAAAGTTTAAGAAAAAGTGAAAAAGCTCTGATATTCTACCCGACGAAAGCTCTCGCAAGCGACCAGTATGAAAAGATTTCCTTCTATTCCTCCTTCTTCGGATTCAATGCGATAAAGTTCGACGGAGATTCTGGCTATGAAGAAAGAAGAGAAGTTCTAAGCGGTAGAGCCGACATAATTCTCACGAATCCCGACATGGTTGACTACCATCTAAGAAACACTCCGGCATTTAGAAGGGTTGCCGAAAAAGTTAGATTTCTCGTTTTCGACGAGCTTCACAGCTATAGCGGACTTCTCGGCTCCAACGTTGCCTGGCTCGTGAAAAGACTCGAAAGGTTTTCGGATTTTAAGGTAATAGCGTCCACAGCCACAATAGCGAATCCAAAGGAGTTTGCGGAGTACGTTTTTGGTAAGAAGTTTGAGGTCGTAAAATCATCCGGGAGAAGGGGAACTCTCCACTTCATAATGCGTTACACTCCAAGTTTCTACGGAGCCGTAAAGGATTGCGTTAAATCACTACTTGGAAAAAAGACTCTCGTATTCGCAAATAGCTACAAAGCTGTCGAAACCATAGCCTGGATTTTGAACAGAGAAGGAGTTGTGGCGAGGGTGCATAAAGGGGGACTGACGAAAAAGGAGAGAAGGAAGGTTGAGAGGGAGTTTAAAGAGGGTAGAGTTAAGGTCGTCGTAGCGACCTCAACCCTTGAGCTGGGAATAGACATAGGTGATGTCGAGGCAGTCGTTTCCGAACTCGTTCCATTTCCCCAGTTCCTCCAGAGGTGCGGTAGAGCTGGGAGAAAAGGACAGGAAAGCGTTGGAGTGCTAATCTTAAGAGAGGACGACTCCATAGCTAACTACTACAAAAACAACCCCGAGGAGTACTTCAAGGACGAGATGTTCTGTTATGCGGAGAAGGATAACGAGGAGCTTAAGAGATACCACATCCTCTCAATGGCTAAGGAAAAGGCAATTTTCGAAGGGGAAGTGGAGAATCTGGAAGAATACGTAAAAGAAGGGTATCTTGCTGATGCTGGAGGGATATATCTTGCGACAAGAAAGGCGGAAGAGTTTCTGAAAAACTTCAACATGAGGGGAATCGGAGAGAGAGTAAAAATACTGCTCGAAGGAAAAGAGATAGGAGAAAGAACGTTACCAATGGCTATAAAGGAGCTTTTTCCCGGGGGAATTGTAATCCATGCTGGCAGGAGAGTTAGAAGCTTAAAACTCGATCTTACAAATTTCGTTGCCGAAGTCGAGCCCTACGAAAAAGGAGAAGAAATCACGGATCCCCTCTACACATCGATTCCAAGAATTATAAGGGAAATCGAAGAAATTGAAAAGCCAGTAAATGCGATCTACTGCGATATGGACGTGACGATCTCGGTCTTCGGTTACGTCGTCAAAAACGTGTATACCGGAGAGAAGGTCGGAATAAACTACTTAGACGAGCCAGTAAGCTACACCTTTAGAACTAAGGGATTCCTATTCTCCTCTCCTTTCCCAGACTACTTGGACTACGAAGATTTCTACGCTGGAAGCTTTCACGCTTTGGAGCACGTTTTAATCGAAGCGAGCAATTCGCTAACTGGAGGAGGGAGTAACTACATGGGCGGCATATCAACTCCGGAAGGGGACATCTTCGTCTACGACGCCACTCCGGGAGGAAACGGACTTAGCAAGCTTCTCTTTTCAAGACTCGAAAAAGCGTTTAGAGTTGCCTACGAAGTTCTGAACAAATGCAATTGCAAAAGAGTTGACGGCTGTCCGAAATGTACTTACAGCTACCAGTGCGGTAACAACAATCAGCCTCTGAACAGGCTCGGAGCTATAAATGCGATAGAGAAAATTTTCAGGGGCGAAAAAAGAAAAACAGATGTTGAAAAGTATAAAGAAGTGGCTGAATTCAGATACTTCCCCTGAGCTCGTGCCTCTTCATGAAGAAGTACGGCTCAAGCAACACAGAAACGTTGTAAACAAGCATCATCCCTATGTAGTCTCCCTTCTTTATCTCAGTAGTTTCCGTTGGAAGAACGACTGCATGAGTGACCCTCTTGTCTTCTTCAACAAGTCTCGGAGGTTCAAAGCTCATAACGTCGATAAGCATCAGCTGATCCCTGGATTTTCCGGAGACTGGCTGTATTATCGTTCCAGAAGGAAATTCGAGCATTTCAATCTTCACAACTTCCGGAACCCCTTTTATTAGCTTTTTGTTTTCTGCGCTGAATAAAGGTTCTATCAGCCCGAGAGGGCTTCTCTTGAAGCTGAGGGGTTCGATTTCTATCTCGCTGCTGTTGACCCTCCACTCGTCTTCCCAGTAAACGATTCTCGCCTTAACCTTCTCAGTTAAGTAACGTAAAAGCTGAACGCTCCTCTCTCCGACGGAAATGTAGTAAACGTTTAGAACTCCAAGAAGATCGCCTTTCTTAATTTCTCCGGGAAAAACCGGCAGGAAGTAAACTTTGTTTATCCTCGTTTTTTCTTCAACTCTCTTTAGCTCAACAGCCTCCAAATCAAGAACTGTTCCGTAAGCGTTCCTCATTATGTAAAGAGGAACAGGAATCGTGTTCGGTGGCAGCTCTATCGTTTTTATCCTTATCTCCTCAAGCTTTCCTTTTTCTACGCTCTTATCTTCATCCGCTATGATGGGAAACCATTCCGCAACATTCCACCTTCTATACCATAGCTCTTCGATCTCCATTTCTCTTCTTCCCTTCTTCGTAACAAGCTTCACTTTCTTCTTCTCCATTCTAACGTTCACATCGGGAGCTTCAACTCTGCTTATCATTTCTGCTGGAGCAGTTTTAATTGGGTAGACCTTGACGACTC
>WAQS01000278.1 GCA_015520115.1 Ferroglobus sp. | reverse complement strand
GTGGGATTTCTCGCTTCCGTGCCCAACTATGAGCAGACCCTTCATGCCCGAAACATCTCCTTTTCATTTAATACGTTTTCGCAAACCTCATATTCTCTTTGAAAGAAAAAAGGGTATGATTCTCGATTTCGGAGATGTGAAGCTTATCGATTTACCCCAACGAATGAGAGGGTTCAAAAATTTCATCTCTTCGTGGGTTCTGCAGGAGGAGAATAAGGCGCTACTGGTGGATGTCGGTCCAGCATCGACCATACCTCTTCTTGAAGAAAACTTGAAGGAGCTTGGAGTTGAGAAAGTTGAGTACGTTTTGATTACCCACATTCACATAGACCACGCTGGAGGACTCGGAGATTTCCTAACTATCCATCCCGAAGCGAAAGTTGTTGTGAGTGAGAAAGGAAAAAAGCACCTTGTGAATCCCGAAGCTCTCTGGAAAGGAAGTTTAAAGGTCCTTGGGAAGATAGCTGAGAACTACGGAGAAATTAAACCGGTAAAAGAGGGCTCTTTCACGAACAAGGTCGATTTTGCCGGATACGACGTTGAAATCGTGGAAACTCCGGGACATGCACCTCACCACATTTCCTTTGTCGTTGACGACTACCTATTCCTTGGAGAGGCTTGCGGAGTTCATCAGCCTCTCAAGGAGGATTACTACATGCGCCCAGCCACGCCACCGAAGTTCTTCTTCGACGTCTACCTCGAATCAATAGAGAGGTTGAAAGAGTTTGGAAAGAAAAAAGCAATGTTTGGTCATTTCGGTATGAGGGACGATTGCAGAGAGGTTTTAAAGGAGGCTGAGAACCAGATAAAGCTTTGGGTTGAAGTAATTGAGGAAATGTTTGGGAGGGAAAAGGAAGAAATAAAGGAGGAGTTACTGAAGAGGGACGAAAGATTCTCTCGCTATCGCAAACTTGAAGATGACGTCAGGGAAAGGGAAGACATCTTTATTTCGAATGCCATAGAAGGAATTTCGGGTTACATAGCAGAAAAAATGGGAGAAAAATCATAAAGTTTTAAAATTTCACTTCTAATTCATCTCTTGGTGGTGGAAATGGTTAGCGTAAACGAGCTTGCTTTGGAAATTGTCGAGGAGATGTTAGACTACGAAGAAGAGTTAAGAATTGAATCGAAAAAGCTCGACAACGGAGCTGTTGTCGTTGACTGTGGAGTAAATGTAGACGGAAGCATAGAGGCTGGAAAGCTCTACACCCTCGTCTGCATGGGTGGTTTGGCTGAGATAAACATCGGAGTTGAGGAGATAGAGGGAATTCCATTCATGTTCATCTACGAGTACACGGACTTTCCAGCCATAGCATGCCTCGGCAGCCAGAAAGCTGGCTGGGCTATAAAAGTAGACAAGTACTTCGCCATGGGCAGCGGTCCGGCAAGAGCACTGGCTTTGAAGCCGAAGAAAACGTACGAGCAGATAGAGTACGAGGATGATGCGGACTATGCAGTTATAGCGTTAGAAGCCAACAAGCTTCCGGATGAGAAAGTTATAGAATATATAGCGAAGGAATGTGGAGTAAAACCTGAAGATGTATACGCTTTAGTCGCTCCGACTGCCAGCATCGTTGGAAGTGTGCAGATTTCTGGAAGAATAGTTGAAACCGCCATATACAAGATGGCGGAAATCGGCTACGATCCAAAGAAAATAGTGAGCGGAGCAGGAAAGTGTCCGATCGCTCCGGTGCTTGAGGACGATCTCAAAGCGATGGGTGCCACGAACGACAGCATGATGTACTACGGAAGCGTTTTCTTAGCCATCAAGGAGTACGATGAAATATTGAAGAACGTTCCAAGCTCAACAAGCAGGGACTACGGGAAGCCTTTCTTCGAGATATTCAAAGAAGCCAACTACGACTTCTACAAGATCGATCCAAACCTCTTCGCTCCGGCTCTGGTGGCTTTCAACGACCTCTCAAGCGGAAAAACCTACGTTCACGGAAAGCTAAATGCTGACGTCCTTCTCAAAAGCTATCAGGTCGTGAAAGAATGACCCAAATCTCTAAAATTTTTTTGAAGAGCCTCGACGGAAAAGAAGTTCCGGCTTTTAAGCTTGGTTCAAATTCTGAAGACGCCTTTCTCCTAATTCATGGTTACTCCTCTTCGAAGGGAGAATTTGTCGAACTCGCTTACGATCTTGCTGAAAAAGGCTACGACTGTTTCTGCATAGACTTAAGGGGGCATGGGGAGAACGAGAATCCTCTGGATGAACACGTTTTAAACGACGTGGAGGGTGCTATTAGCTATCTCAGAAAAAAGTACAAGAGAATTTACGCTGTAGGTCATAGTCTCGGAGGATTGCTCGCTTTAAAATCTTCGGCAGACTTCGTTTTCGCGATTTCTCCTCCTTTAATGAAAAAAGTTGTAGATGTTGCCAAGTTCATGCTACTTCTGAATTCCTGCAAAGTTAGGGAAGTTGAGAGAGGAGTACTTTTCAAAATACTCGAAAGGTTGAATCCTCCTGAGAGAAGTAAAAATGCGGTAATATTTTACGGAAAAAACGAGTCGGAGCCATTTATAAAGACTATAAAGGAGTGGGCAGAAGGGAAAGAGGTTGAAGTTGTTGAAGTGGAAAGCATGCAAGCCGAAATGCCGGAGATAGATGTTGACTGCGAAATGCTTAAG
>WAQS01000277.1 GCA_015520115.1 Ferroglobus sp. | reverse complement strand
CTACCAACATGCTGATGCTTTCCACCTCCAAAGGGGTGGTCGACAGCGTTCATAGCAACTCCTCTAACGCGAGGCCATTTAGCGGCTTTACTCTTCATTTTGTGGTACTTCTTTCCGGCTTTAACAAAGGGCTTATCAGTTCTTCCTCCTCCGGCTACGACTCCAATCATCGCCCTACATTTGGGATCGAGCCACTTCATCTTTCCGCTCGGCAACTGAACGAGAACTCTATCCTCCTCGTGGGCAACAACAAATCCGAAAGTACCGCTTGCTCTCGCAAACCTTCCTCCATCAAAAGGCACGTTCTCTATATTGCAGATGGGGACACCTTCGGGAATGTTCTTAAGGTACGTTATATTTCCGGGCTTAATCTCCACGTTTTCTCCAGCCTCGATAATATCCCCGGTTCCGATTCCTTCTACAGCCAGAACGTATCCTTTGCTCCCGTCTTCAAATTTTACCAAAGCGAGAGGACCGTTTCTTGCGGGATCGTGAACGATGTCTATAACTTCTGCCCTAACCACATCTTCTTTGAAAGGAATGTGCTTAGCTTCAGCTTTATACTTGTGAGAGGGAGCAGTGTAAGTCGGCGTTCCTTTTCCACGGTTTTGGGAAATAATCCTCTTACCCATTTACATCACCTCAGAACACACCCAGCTTTGATAAGAGTTCTTCAGCTGAATATTCTGGCTTCAACTTGATGTAAGCCTTCTTCTCGCCTTTCGGAGTTATCAACGTATTCACTCTTTCCACTTCTACTCCGAAGAGTTTCTCAAAATCCTTCTTAATCTCCTTCTTATTCGCCCTTATGTCCACTATAGCCGTTACTATGTTTTTCTCAAGGAGTGAAACGCTCTTTTCGGTTATCAGGAAGCACTTAATCTTTCTCATAATCTCTCCCCCAGCTGAGCTATCGCAGATTTTGTATAGACGGTCAACCTACCTGCATGCCCACCGGGAGCTAAAAGCTCCACGTTAAGGTCTTTAGCCAGAACAACGTCAACTCCAGCCAAGTTCTTAGCAGCCTTCATAGCGTCGCAAACTCTACTTACGACAACAAGAACGCTCTTCTTAATTTTAAATCTCCTTCCCCTCATCTTACCTTTTCCGGCTCTGTACCTCTTTCTTTCCTTAGCCCTCTCAACATCGGCGTAAACACCAATTGCTTTGAAAACTTCTACTATCTCCTTCGTCTTCTTCAGCTCTTCAAACTCGTCCACAACTATCTTTGGCAGCTCACCCTCAAAAACGTGGTTTCTCGCTCTCACGATTTCCTCATTTATCGTGGCTGCCAAAGCTGATCTTAAAGCCTTTCTCATCTCTTTTTTATTTATCTTCTCAGCCCACTTCTTCTGCACCTTTGGAGGATGCGCTCTCCTACCTCCAACAGCCTGAGGGACGACAACAGCTCTCCTTCCAAGCTTCCATCTTGGAACTCTCGCATAGCCGTAGCCGGGTCCCCAGTTTTCCCATGCGTAGTCAGTTCCGGCTAAAGGATTAGGTCCGTAGGGCTGTCTTCTGTGGCTTTGAATAGCGTGAACAGCCTTTCTTATTATGTCCGGTCTGAACTCCTCGCTAAATGCGGCTGGCAGCTCGATCTCTTCGACGACTTCTCCGGTTAAGCTGTAAACCTTAGCTTTCATCACGATCACCTACCTTGCTTCGAGCTTTTGCTAATGTACAGAATGTTTACTCCCTCATACACAGCCTGAGGAGGTCTTATCGCATCCCTCATTCTAACGAGCCTCTTCACACTTCCCGGAACGCTTCCGGAAACGAGGACGTAGTCTGATCTAACCAAACCGTAGTGCAAGAATCCGCCTTCCGGATTTATGTCCTCTCCATTTGTTCCGATTTTCAGAATTCTCTTGTTGTACTCCGTTCTCTGGTGGAATCCCATTTGACCGGCTTGAGGAACTGTCCACCTCACCCTGTGCGGATGCCAAGGTCCAAGAGTTCCAACTCTCCTATGCTTGCTGCTTCTCGCATGCTTTGCGTCGAGCGTAATTACTCCCCACCTCTTCACAGGCCCCTGGAATCCCTTCCCTTTGGTTATGCTCAAGACATCGATAAACGCCCCTTCCTTGAAAACCTCGTTAATTCTAACCTCTTTTCCTAATTTTTCTATGGCGTAATTTAAAGCAGCCTCAACATCTCCCCCGACTTTCTGCTCCATAACATCCGGCACTTTCTTCGGAACTCCGGTAATCAAGTAGGGCTGCGTGTACGTTATAACTCTAACCTCTGCAATATCTTCGATTTCCTTCAGCCTGTCAACATCTCCCTTCTTCTTAGGAAGCTGGATCCTTCTTGAGAGATAGCTGTCCAGTTCGTCAGTCCAAACCTCTCCGGCTATTTGCAATCCGTAGACGGTTTTTCTGTAAACCCTTATCCCCATAACTTTCATCGGCGGAGTTTCAAGAACAGTAACCGGAACCATTATCTCTTCGCCGTAAGTTGGAGAGTTCTTTCTGTCGTCTATCATTATTACGTGGGTCATTCCGGCTTTGTAACCGGCGAAACCAAGCAACCTTGGCTCGTCGCAATCCGGCCAGCTTCTAATTCTCGGGATTATACTACTCGCTCTCTTTCTTGGAGAGAATCCGAGGGAACCTCTTCTTGGTCTGTGGTACTTCATCAATACACCTCCCTAATGAAATTGATTACAGAGAGACAACTAATCACAGCCTCCTCTACTCTCACGCTTCTCACTCCTTGTTTCGGAATCATGTTCCACATCTTGGCTTCGAATTCCAATCCCAGCATATCCGCAATCTCCTTTACCTCTTTACTTGGACTTCCAAATATGAGCAGGTTCACTTTCTTCATCTCATCTACACTCGGATAGTACCCGAGTTTGGAAGTTACCACTGCATCCTCCCTTTTCAGCAGCTTTTTCAAGCTGCACTTCTCAACTTTGAAGCCCCAATACTCCTCGGGCTTCGCCTCTTCCACCACCAACGGATTCGTCGAACAGACCCTGACGGTCACGCGGGCCCCCTTTCGAGCTTTTCCCCGAAAGAGGGCCAGGGCTTTCATTCCTATATCAGCCCACGCGGTGCCGTCAGCAACTTTGACGATTACCCCCTCTCTGATTTCACCGACTTTTAAATGTTTCGGCTTATGGGAAGGAATCTGGAGAGGCTGCAAAACTCCTGCATATCTTAGCTTCTCGCTTCTTGGGAAAAGATGCTTCCTCAGATACTGCGGGGTCTCCATATATCTTAAAATCTCGGAGATAAAATCCGAATCGTCTCTGCTCGGATCTTTATAGATGTAGATCTTCTCAACTCTGAAGATAGCAGCGGCTCTCCCGATTATTCCTACTTTAAACGTCTTTATCTTCTCATCGCTTTCGTTCTCAAGGATCGAGGAAGGAATGGCTATCTCCATCTCCACGAAATTTTGAAGGAGGTTTAAAAAACGTATCTAAGAAAAGGTTACACGTCAATTCGCTTCAAAACCTCGAAAGCTGAGTTCACGAACTCTTCTAACTCCTTTTCACCGTGTTTGGCTGAGAGGTGACACCTTTTTAGTGGGTTTGGCGTGAAAAAGATGCCCCTTTTCCTCATCTCCGCCGCGAAAACCTTGAACTTCTCCCTGTCGATACCTACGACTGAAGAGTAATCCACTACATCCCCTTCGGCAAATTGAATTGCGAAGATGGATTTGTATCCAACGACCCTCGCTTTTGTCTCCGTATCTTCTATGACATCCTTAACAGCTTTTCTGTACTCTTCTCCAAGCTTAGAGATGTATTCCACAACTTTTTCCCTTTCGAGGACCTCTATTGTCTTCTTCACAGCCGCAAGGGACGCTGGGTGACCGCTGTACGTTCCAGAAACGAGAACCCCATTATGCACAAGCGACATTATCTCCCCCTTTCCGACTATCGCCGCCACCGGATACCCGTTTCCCATCGATTTTCCTATCGTGGTTAAATCCGGGATTACTCCGAATTCCTCCTGAACTCCGTGGATGTTGTGTCTGAAGGCGGTTATTATCTCGTCGAAGATTAAAACTGATCCATAACTTTTAGTCTCCCTTCTTAAGCTCTTCAGAAAATCTTTCTTCGGAATTATCGCCCCTACGCTGTGGGGAATCGGTTCGAGTATGACTCCAGCAATCTCCTCTCCGTGTTCTGCCATGTACTCCTCAAAGGCTTCCTTATCGTTGAAGGGCAAGACGATTGTAGTTTCGTAAGCAGCTTTCAGTATGCCTTTCGATTGGGAGTAAATTCTTCCCATTTTCTCTTTGGGCGGATTAACGTTGAAAGCCACGTAGTCGTGCCAGCCGTGGTAGCAGCCTTCGAACTTGATTATCTTCTCTCTTTCTGTGTAAGCTCTCGACAGCCTTATCGCATGATACGTAGCTTCCGTGCCAGAATTAACAAAGGTAACCATCTCAGCTGATGGAATCAATTCCACAAGCTTTTCAGCAACCTCCACCTCAAGCTCGCAAACACCGGCTCCAAACAAAACACCCTCTTCAATTTGCTCCTTCACAGCCTCATTCACTTCAGGATGGTTGTGTCCGAGCAGTATCGGACCGAAGGCTAAATGATAGTCGGTGTAAACTCTTCCGTCCACGTCGACAATTTTGCATCCGAAAGCCTTTTCCGGAATAAACGGCTGAGGGTAGTGCGTTTCAGCCCTCAAACCTGTTTGGGCAGCCTTCGGAATAATCTTCGAAGCTTTTTCGTAAATTTCAAAACTCCTCAACGACATCACCTCTCACCCTTCTGTTGTACGCTTTTAAGCCGAGCAAAGCCACGATACCAAGAAGAATGGGCAGGTAATGCAAAGTAGCTCCAGCTAAACCGAGTATAAGCAAAGTAGCTTTAACCTCTCTCCTCAACGGCTTTCCAAAGTAGCCAGTTATTGCCACAGCGATCAAATACATGACGAAAACGCTTGCGAAGAAGTAGTAGAGGAGCTTCGCCACCGTATACAGATCCCAGCTCTGAACGGTTATGAGAAACATCTCTGGATGGGTGAAATAGATGTAGGGCCCGATGTAGCCGGCTAAAGCGTACTTTACCGAATTCCTTGCGGTTTTCCAAAAATCGCTTTTAGCTAAAGCAGATCCAGCGTAAGCTGCTAAAGCGACTGGCGGCGTTAGATCTGCGAGTATTCCGAAGTAGAAGACGAAGAAGTGGGCTGCAAGCAAAGCCGTGGCTGTTGTCGTTCCGGGAACGAAAGCTTCGTAAATGCTGTTCCCAGCCACGGCGTTGAAAACAGCTGGAGCTGCTACAAGGGACG
>WAQS01000276.1 GCA_015520115.1 Ferroglobus sp. | reverse complement strand
GCACGAGCATAATCGAGGACATGATAGAAACAAAAGCGACTTGTTTGAGCATAGATTCGAAAACTGACGCAAGGTTTGCGGTGGAAATTTCGAGAGGAAAGGCGGCGATAATGGGAAACATCGACACGATATACACACTTCCTTTCGGAAAGCCCGAAGACGTTGAAGCAGAAACGCTTAGAGCGATAGAAGCTGGAATAGACATAATCGCTCCCGGCTGCTCCCTTTCTCCACTAACTCCGAACAGAAACGTTAGGGTGATGGTTGAGACCGTTAAAAAGATCAGCGTAAAAGCCACCGGCGACTCTTATGCATGAGGAAGAAGACTTTTTTGTTCACTGCAATCTTCCGTGAGTTTTGACAGGAGTCTTAGATTTTAAATTTCTATTTAAATTTCTATTGGACTTGAAGCGGAGGTAAAAGCTATAAAATTCATTTGAAATTTAACCCCATGGCGGAAAAGAAACTCGTCTTCGTTCTGAGTAAAGGATTGAACTACCCGGATATAGCGAGAACAACTCTAATGCTTGCAGCCTTGAGTGCGAATCTCGGAATAAAGACGACAGTCTTCTGCTTTCAGGATGGAGTGGAGATAATGGTTAAGGGGGCTTTGGACAAGGAAGAGGTAAAGCCGGGAGTGCCTACGATAAGGCAGAGGCTGAACGAGGCGATTGAGGCTGGCGTAAAAATTTACGTTTGCTCCCAAACGCTCGTGGTGAGAAAAATAAAAGAAGAGGACATAATCGACGAGGTTGAAGTTGCTGGAGCTGCAACGTTCATCTATCTCGCTCTCGAAGCGGACAAAGTCATTTGCATAGGTTAAACTGTTCTCCTTTCCTCTAATTTTACTTCCAGATTTACGGGCTTCATCAACGTGTTTCCGACGGGGGAAGTTTTTACGACAGTCTCGTGCAAATCCTTAAGCTCCTCCTTGCTTACGGGCTTCTTCGTTTTAAGGAAGACCCTCGCTCTGATGTTCGTAAATCCCGGAGAGACTTTTTCCGGAGATTCCAAACCAAGAAAGCCGGGGAGGTCGATGTCTCCCTCTACGTCTATTTCAACTTTATCGAGCTCTATTCCTCTGAGTGCTGCGTTCATCACGTAACCTACAACAAGACAAGCTCCCAAAGCTCCTAAAACAAACTCTACCATGTTTGGAGCAGTGTTAGTACCTCCGAGATCTTTTGGTTCGTCCATTCTGATCGTGAAGTCCCTTATGTTCACTTCAACCTTGAATCCGTCTTTCCATTTAGACCTCGCTCTCCAGAGAGTTCTGCCAAGCTCTGGATGCTTCTTCACTATCTCCACTACCTGCTTCAAATATTCCACATCGACGCCGTTTATTTCGCTCATAATTAATTATAGCCAACAACTCGTTTATAAAAGTTAGCTTTTAGCCAAATAAAAAATAAAGAAGAGTTACCTTAGCTTCGTTTTCCTTGCAGCTCTTATAAAAGCCTGAATGTTTTCGAGGGGAACTGTTGGGGGAATATCACATCCTGGACATAGAACGTAACCGCCACCTTCGGCGGCTGTGTGAATGCACTTATCGGACACTTCCTCTACATATTCTGGAGTGCCGTCGTTTAAAACCGAAACTGGGTCTACGTTACCGGCTATACATATAACACCCTTAAGCGTGCTCTTAGCGTAACCGAGATCTACTTTGTGATCCAAGCTAAAGCAGCTGGCTTTGCTCTCCGCTATCTCTCTCAGCTTGTCGCTCGTATCTCCACAGATGTGTAAAAACACCGCTATTTTACGCTTTTTCATCTCGTTTATAAGTTCCTTTAAAGGTGGTAGGGCAAACTCCAAGAAGTGCTTTCTTGATATTAAATCGCCGCTTGCCGTTGGATCTGCAATGCTTACAGCCTCCAACCCGGCATCTTTAATTACTGGCTCGTAAAAAGCCATTATGAGGTCTTTGGCGAAGTCTATCACTTTCCTTGCGAACTCCTTGTTTTTGTAAATGTCCCTCATAAGTTGCTCCACACCTCTTAAATTCCCGGCTTTCGTGAAAGGACCCCAAGAAGTAGTTCCGACTAAATATTTATCCCCAATCTCGTTGTAAACGATCTCGGAGGCTTTCCAAATCGTTTGAAGAGCTTCATTTTCGTAAATTTTGTCGATCTCTAAAGCTTCAAGGTCCTCCGGAGAGTTTATAATCGGTCCCTCCAGATCTGGAGCACCTATATGCCTGACTTTTATCTTTCCCCCTATCGCAGCAGCCAGAAAGTTGTTGTATCCTGAGCCGGGGTAAACCATGTCCGACTGCAGAATGTCTGCCGTTTTAACTATAACCTCCGCATACTCTTTTGGCTTGCCGATATAGTAGAGGAAATCCTTGCCGGAATTTTTGATCGTCCACATTCCTCCTCCGAAAATTACCGCAGGAACTCTTTCGGGAACACCCAATTCAAAAGCTTCAAGGAGAACTTCTTTCGGACGCATTTTTCCACCCCAAATAACGTAAAAATAGTAAAAACCGAAAAATAGAAGATTATCCTCTGAACTCCGGCGGTTTTAAGTACTCCCAGTCTTCTCCTCTTCTGTACTTCTGAGCAACTTCAATAGCCTTTACAGCGTATTCGAATGCGTACGGAATTCCTGGATTGTTCGGATAGAAACCAGCTCCTATAAACCCTACGGTGACAGCTTCAAGAATTTCCTCATCAGTGGCTCCCGCTTCAACGGCGGCAATCACATGAACGATACATCTTGGAGAGGCGGTCGCTACACCTATGGCAGTGAAAATCAACTCCTTTGTCTTTCTATCTAACGCTCCGTCCCTCCATATTACTTCGTAGAAGTCTGCAAACTTTTTAGCCGCTTCCGGCCAAACCTCACAGACGGTCTTCAAAAATCTCGGTAGCAATTTCATTCTTTCCTTAACATATTCTTCACACTCCTTGTTTCCCATACTCCCACCTCCACAATAAACAATTATAATTTTTAATAACTATATTTAAACCTTTCTCTCAACGATCCCAAAATGTGT
>WAQS01000275.1 GCA_015520115.1 Ferroglobus sp. | reverse complement strand
TCTTGGACCTTATCGGAGGGGTCCTAACGACTTTTGGACTCCAGCCGGTTTCCATTATTATCTCTCTGAGAGTTTTTCCTCTCTTTCCTATGACTATCCCCGGCTTCTCTGCCTCAATTATAACCTCTCCGTTCTCTTCGTCGAAGAATATGCTCGTTATCTTTGCCTCTTCTGGAACAACTTGTTTTATTATTTCTTCTGCTTCTCCCGGCGGTTTTCTGCTCTTGGGATCCGCCCTCACTATTATTCTTTTTCTCAGATCTTTTGCGAGCCTCTTTATTATGTCCCCGCTTCCCAGTAGCTGTTTAGGGTCCTCTACGTATACGACCAAGTTCGGTCCTTCAAACTCTATGCTCTTTATCTTTATGTTTGGGAGGAAGCTTCTTATCTTCTCCTTAAGCTCGTTTAAAACTTTCCTCGTAGCCATCCTCTATCTCAACTTCCCGAGAATAGCGTCTATCTCTTCCGGCGTTAACTCCACATATTCCTTTTCGGTAATCTTAACAACATCTATTCCGTCTCCTGAGGCGGAATCTCTCTTCATAGCAGAGTAAATCGCTCTTATGGCTAATTCGACAGCTTCGTCTATGTTTAGATCCTTTCTGTAGTTGTCTTCAAGGACTCCGTAAGCCATAGGTGAGCCAGACCCGGTAGCCACGATGTCGATCTCTTCTATAGCGCCACCTATGGGATCTATCGAGTATATCTTCGCTCCAGTCCTGTCGACTCCTCCTATCAGCAGCTGAACGAGGTAGGGGAAGTACCTCACCGAGTTGAGCAGATTTGAAACGAGGGTAGCCACAGCCTTCACAGTCGGCTCTTCCTCTTTTCTGATTGCGTAGAGGTTAGTCTCCACTTTTATTAACCTCGCTAAGAACTGTGCATCCCCGACGCTTCCAGCCGTGGTCATGGCGATTCTGTCAGTTATTTTGTAAATTTTCTTGGCTCTTCTGCTCGCTATGAAATTTCCCATCGTTGCTCTTTTTTCAGTTGCAAGCACTACTCCGTCCTTACAGACCAATCCCACGGTAGTTGTGCCTTTAAACACCTTGTCATGTATCATATCCTTCACTTCTCGTAATTTTTTAGAAAAAGCCGTTACGGCAATCATAACTTCAGTTGAAGGTTTTTAAATTTTGCGGAAAATTGCATTTTGTAGGGTGGCTAAAGTACCTTTTCTCCAAGAAGGTCAAGTAAAAGTTGGAAATCCCTTTCGCTTCTCGCGAAAACTCCGATGTTACCAAGCTTCACGTTCTTCAATCCCGCTTCGACAGCTGAGCTGTAGGCGGAAATCATCTCGGATAAAGTTGGAGACCTTTCATGAAGTTTGTATTCCGGGAAGTAGGCGAGTATCGTGAAGGGTATTTCCGGATCTATTTCAGCAATAATCTTCGCTATCTTTTCAATCTGATTAACTTCTACCCAGTTTGGGATGTAAAGAGTGCAAACCTCAAGTACGAAATCTCTTTCGACTATCCACTCCGGAACTTTCAGGATCCACCTATTGGTTGCTCCGCATAGAGCTTTGTAAACTCTCTCATCGTAGGCTTTTATGTCGAGCCAAAAGCTGTCAACGCTATCCTTCAGCAAATCGAGGTTTTTCGGAGTTAAACCGTAGCCGTTCGTTTCTATGAGAACCCATAGCTTCGTAACCTCCTTTATTTTCTCGGCTGCTTCCGCATAAAATTCGGCTCTACAAACGAGGTCACCTCCGGTGAAGGCAACTATGTTTCTTGCCGGTCCGAATCCTTGGGGGCTAACGAGAATCTGATCTTTCGACAGCTTTTTAGGGCAGAGCTCCCCTCTCTTTCCGGTGAGAACGCAACTTCCACAATGCCTGCACAAATCCGTGGCGTGGAACATTGTTGCCCTCTTTCTCGGCTCGTTTACCGTTACGATTCTTTCGTATTCTTCGCAAACCTTCGCTATCTCATCCGTGGACATCCATCTTCCGTCAGCGATCTGGGTGAAGTACCACGAGTGGCATTTCTTGCAACTGTGGTTGCAGCCGCTTTGATAAATGCTGAGGTAATCTTCCGGGCGGGAGAGCTGTATGGATTTTATCAGCCTCTGATACGATCCGTTCTTTTTAAGTGTAGCTTCGCAAGCTCTTCTAACATTATCCCCAACTTTCACCTCGCAGGATCCGGATTGAAATCCCTGCTTAATGAGGTTGCATTCCACAGTGAATGGTGAACTTTAACGGAAATAACACTTTTCGAAACGTATTTATCGGTCGTTTTCGAGAAACAATTATGATAAGCGGTGAAGAATACAGAGAAAGGCTGAAAGAGCACAAGAAGGAGATTTACGTAAAAGGAGAGAAGGTAAGTTACGAGCATCCTAACGTGAAACCCGTTGTAAACGCAATAGCCTACACTTACGATTTGGCAAAAGAGATGGGTGGAGTACACTCGGATTTAATTAACGGGAAGGTGAACGTTCTCAATGCAGTCATAAAGTCTTTTGAGCAGCTTGTTTTCAGGTACGAGTTTCAAAAAGAGCTTAGCCATAGGCTTGCAACCTGCAACTACAGATGTACCGGCTGCGATGCCATAAACTCTTTGGCAGCCGGGTTAAACGATGAAGGAAGGAAAAAGCTATTTGAATTCTTAAAAGAAATTCAAAAGAACGATCTCGCTTGCACAGCTTCGCTAACGGATCCGAAAGGAGACAGAAGTAAAAGACCTTCTGAACAGAAAGAACAGTACGTGAGGGTTGTCGATGAGCTGAACGATGGGATCGTTGTCAGTGGGGCGAAGATTCATCAAAGCGGGGCTTTTGCGAGCGAAATAAACTTCGTTCTTCCCGGACAAACGTTTAAAAAAGGGGAAGAAGAGTTCGCTGTCGCTTTCGCTTTAACTCCCGAAGATAAGGGAGTTAGTTACGTTGTGCAAAATACCGGTTACCAAGCTTTGCAGAGAGAAGGCGCTGATGCGGGCAATCCTAAGTATGGCGACAGGATAACTTGCGTTGTGATAATGGATGAAGTATTTGTTCCTTGGGAACGTGTTTTTCTTTACAAAGACCTAAAAGCTACAGCTTCGGTTCTCCAAAACTTTGCGAATTCCCACAGATGCGTCGGAGCAGCGTGTAAATCTGGATTTTTGGCTTCGATGGCTGGAGCTGCAAGCTTAATGCTCAAGGCTAACGGCTTAGAGAACGTTGGTGCTTTAAAGCAGAAGGTTGCTGAGATAATTGGCATGAGCGAGGCGGCTTTTGCCATTTCCATCGGAGCGGCTTACAAGGGAGAAAAAGTTGGAGAAGCTTACATGCCCAACGCTGTTATGGCTAATTCTGCTAAAGTAGCCGGTGTTGAGAGTTTTATGAAGGCAATAGGGATCTTAACAGACATTTCGGGAGCTTTACCGGCTACGTCTCCGTCTGAGGAGGATCTTAAAGCAGAGGTAATCGGTGAGAAGCTTAGAACCGTTCTGAAAGCGTCGGAAAGATTTTCTCCAGAGGAGAGATTGAAGATAGCTAAGTTCGTTAGTTTCTGGCTCTCGTCATCTCATGTCTTCGGAGCGATGCACGGTGGAGGCAGTCCTTCAGCGGCATTGATATTTTTACAGTACCTTGCGGATTTGGAAAAATATGAGAAGCCCGTGAAAGATATTCTTTCGTAAAATTTTTTAAATTCTTTTGCCGATGTACTTTCATGGAAAAAAAGTTTGATTTGGACGAATTCGACCTTCTCTTCTTAATTTCGATGCTCTTAGTCGTTATCGTCTTTGCTATACTGATATTCAGGTACGGATTTTGATACGCATAACCGCAAAATACTTTAAGCAAATCGAAACTTTTAAATCTGAAGCTGCGGGGGTTGCCGAGCCAGGCCAAAGGCGGGGGACTCAAGATCCCCTCCCGTAGGGGTTCGTGGGTTCAAATCCCACCCCCCGCATGGTTTCAAAACTTCTCTAAGTTTTTCTTCTAAAATAGAGTTAATATCAATTCCCAATGCCGTAAAAACGGTAGCTATATTTTTATTTACTTTAACAAACTCGAAGAAGTTGTCCAACTGTTGGTCTAAAGAAATTAAGAAGTTCTTATCATCAAGCTGGTAGATCTTAGCTTCTTTCCCTATGATCTCTCTAAACTCTAAAGGAAATCT
>WAQS01000274.1 GCA_015520115.1 Ferroglobus sp. | reverse complement strand
TCACTTCCATCCAAACTTACTCCAACGTAATCAACTCCAGCCTCTTTCAGCTTTGCTGCCACATTCTCATCGATGAGTGTTCCGTTTGTTGAAAGGGAGGAGTGAATGCCCTTACTTTTCGCATAAGAGATGAGCTCGTAGATGTCGCTCCTGAGTAAAGGCTCGCCACCACTAAACAGAATAACCGGCACCCTCATAGCTGCGAGGTCATCTATCATTCTCTTGGCTTCCTCCGTAGTAAGTTCTTCTCCGTTGATGCTTTCGGCAGCGTAACAGTGAACGCAGTTTAAATTGCATTTTGCTGTTGAATTCCACACGACAACCGGAATAGGTTTCTTGCTCGCCTCCGCAAGAGCCTTCGGTATTCTCTCCTTACTTTTATAAGTGAGCTTCTCCGACACCGTCGCCTCTCCAGCTACCATTTTGCTAAGAGCTATCATCTTACCAGCTCCGAAAGCAATACCGTTATATCCTTAACAGCCACATCTCCCCTTTTAAGGTTTCTGTAGCAGAAGGGGCATGCCGAAAGAAGCAGATCTGGGTTAACTCTCTTAACTTCTCTGATCCTCTCCTCCATAACCATCATGGAGAACTCTTTGTAGCCCGCTCTAACCCCTCCACCCCCACCACAGCAGAAGCTTTCGTTTTTTATCCTTTCGAGTTCTTTCAGCTTAGCCACCTCTTCTATTAAAGCTCTTGGCTCCTCGTAAATCTTCATGTGTCTTCCAAGGTGGCAGGGGTCGTGGTATGAGATTTCCAAATTTGTTCTTTTGAAATCGAATTTGTGAACGTTTTCGTACAAAAACTCGGTGATGTGCATAATTTCAGCCCCAACACTCCCGAACATTTTCCTGTAATCCTTTTTAATCGTTCTATAACACCCTGGACAGCTCGTCACTATCAGAGATGCTCCAGTTTTTTCAACAGCCTCTCTTATGCTTTCGAAACCCTTTCTTGCAACATCCTCTCCAAGTCCAACCCTTAAAGCCGTTGACCCGCAGCAGTGTTTCGCTTCAACAAAGTAATCGACTTTAAGATAATCAAGAAGTTTTTTCGTGGCTTCGAAAAGCTCATTCTCCTTGTATAAAGCTGTACATCCCGGGTAGTATATGATTTCGACCTCTCTATACTCCTGTATTATCGGCTCTCCTCTATAGGGATTTCCATACCCTTTTATTACCTCGTAAAGCTCCATGTGCTTTTTTACAAAGTATCCAGAAGATATAAACTGCCTTCTAACTTTTTCAATCTCCTCCGTGAACTTTACTCCAGAATTACAAATATTCTCGCAATACCCGCAAGTTAAACAGGTGAAAACACTCTTCTTCACCTCCTCATCAAGTTCAAAAAGCTGAGAAAGTACTATCCTTCCTCTCGGAGAGTAGTGCTCCCAGTAAGTGACGTTATAAGTTGGACAAACAGTCAAACAAACTCCGCATCTTGTGCAGTTCACGAAAAAATCTTTTCGGGGTTCATAATATTCCGTTCGTCCAAGCATTCCTTCAACCTCCTAAAATTGATTTTCTCCTTCAAACCTCTACCATGCTCCCCGTAAACGATTCCGGAAATCTTACCTTCCAGAATTTTTTCAAAGTTAAGAGCTTGTTCAAGAGATTCGGCTATCACTGCTGGGTGAAAATTGCACGTGTCAAGGTGAGAGTAGAGAAAAACCTCCACTCCAGCCTCTTTTTCGACATCTCTAACAATCTTTTCAAATTCTACGGCTTTGGAGAAAGGAACGACGTAGTCGTCGGCTAAGTAAAACCGCTTCCTGCTCCCAACACTCAACGATCCAACAGAGCTTCTTACCCTCCAAAAGTTTTCTTCGTCTCTTCCCCTCAACTCGTCGAACTCTCTCAAAACCTCTTCAAGCTTTTTGTTTTCCGAAAAATCCTCTACAGCTATGATGTGTCCGCTATATCCAAGCCTTTCGGCAACTTTTTCATCCGCATATTCTACGCATTCAGGAAGAAATTTGATCAGCTTCTTTGCGACTTCAAAAGCCTCTTTAAAACTTTCAAATTCGGAAATTAGTGTTCTTCTATTTTCCGGAAGAGGTAGTAGCCTTAAAGCAACTTTAGTTATAATGCCAAGAGTTCCCTCGCTTCCGACGAAGATGTTATTCGGAAAAGGAGGAGATTTGTGCGTGTAGTAAAAGCTGCTGAATATTTTTCCATCGGGTAAAACCACCTCGATTCCGGCGAGATAATTGGATATCGCCCCGTATTTCAAAGCTCTTTTTCCGCTCCCTCCAACAGCCACAAATCCTCCAATAGTGGCTACCTCGGCACTCCCCGGCTCTGGTGGAAGAAAGAGTCCTTTTTTCGCAGCTTCTTTTTTTATTTTCCCTATCACCGCCCCGCTTTCCGCCACGCAAATTAAGTCTTCCTCGTTAACTTCGACGTCATTCATTTTTTTCATGTCGATTACAATTCCCTCGAAGGGTACAACTCCCCCCTTAGTTCCAGTTCCGGCTCCGCGAGGGTAAATCTTGACTTTATACTCGTTGGCAACCTTAATTATCTCCGAGACCTCTTCTACTGTTTCCGGTCGAACTACAGCCAAAGCGTTCCCGAAAAAAGGGGAAGCATCGACGGAATAGATGGAAAGAGCTGAAGAACCATAAAGCACATCGTTTTCGCCGACAATATTAACGAGTTCGTCGATTAACTTATCCACAAATAGTCATGAAACTTAGAAAATTATAAGTTTTTCGCCTATTTTATAATAATTAATAATGTTTTATTTCCTTAAGTTTTATTAGAGGATTATCTCAATTCCGAGCTTTTCTGCAAGTTCTTTATACCTGTTTCTAATCGTCACCTCGGTAACTCCGGCTACTTCAGCCACTTCTCTCTGAGTCCTCCTCTCTCCCGTGAGAATGGAAGCTATATAAATTGCTGCTGCCGCCACACCAGTTGGTCCTCTTCCAGACGTGAGCTCTTTTTCTTCAGCCTTCTTTATTATCTCTATAGCCTTCTTCTGCACCTCTCCGCTCAAGCCGAGCGCGGCGCAAAATCTTGGAACGTAATCTGCCGGAGATGTCGGAAGCAATTTTAATCCAAGTTCCCTTGCTATGAATCTGTAAGTTCTTCCGATCTCCTTTCTGTCCACTCTCGAATAAGTTGCTATTTCATCAAGAGTTCTCGGCACTCCCGCTTGTCTGCAGGCAGCATACAAAGCGGCTGCCACGACTCCTTCAATGCTTCTACCTCTTATCAAGTTCTTCTCCACGGCTTTTCTGTAAATCACTGCAGCGGTTTCTCTAACAGATTTCGGCAATCCAAGAGCGGAAGCCATTCTGTCGAGTTCGCTTAATGCGAAAGCCAAGTTCCTTTCGGTAGCGTTGCTTATCCTAATTCTTCTCTGCCACTTTCTCAGTCTGAAGAGCTGCGCTCTGTTCCTCACTGAAATCGCTTTTCCGTAGTAGTCCTTGTTGCTCCAGTCGATTATCGTCGATAGTCCCTTGTCGTGGATGGTGTAAGTTATTGGAGCACCCACTCTGCTCCTCTTCTCCCTCTGCTCGCTGTCGAAAGCCCTCCATTCAGGACCTGAATCTATGTAGGTGTCTTCTATAACCAAACCACAGTCCTGACAGATGAATTCGCCCCTCTTAAAATCCCTAATGAGCCTGGGGCTTCCGCATTCAGGGCAAACTTCAACGGTTTCTTCCCTTTCTACCTCCTTCTCCCTTTCTACCTCCTTTCTTTCTACCTCCTTTTCCCTTACCTTTTCCACCTCTACCATCTTCGATCACCACAAAAAGTTCTGATCCAGATAATTCCGGATTTTTATCCTTAGGTCTGACAACAACATAGGGTTGGCTAACCGGCCCAATAACGTCGTACACATAACCGATTTTTTTCAAACGCTTATCAACGACATCTGCACCAATTTTCGGGATGTATTCAGCCTTAACAATTATATTGCCAGTTTTAGATATTTTAGCAACAATACCAATCCTTTTCAACACAACTGACTTAGGCTGTAAAAGTATTTAAAGATTTCGCAACATATTTATTTGAGTTTTTATTTTAGTATTTAAAGGTTTTTCTTGAGTCAGTACTTCACAAAGTAACACAGTCATTGTATTCGGTAATAATG
>WAQS01000273.1 GCA_015520115.1 Ferroglobus sp. | reverse complement strand
GTGTAAAACTGTCGGCTCCTTCAACTTTGAGAAAAGCTCTTTTAGATGGGGCAAAATCAAGTTCTTAAACATTCTTGGGCTCAAAACGTCCGTGGGAGCTCCCATCTCCCTAACCGTCAGGTAATCTATACCGGCATCTTGGTAAATTCTTCCAAGCTCAACTAAGAAGTCAGTGAGCTGGGAGAGCAGCTCGTTTATTCTGTCGGGATTCTTGAAAGACATTTTTAGAAGCTTCTCCAGATCCATTATCTGTCCGGCCAATGTATAGGGTCCGAGGATGTAAGTTGCAACAGGCACCTCCTCTCCAACTTTTTTCTGCATGATTTCCAAGGCTTTTAAAACGAGCGGAACTCTGCCCTTTTCCTCTATCTTCTCGGGAACGTTCAAATCTTCCGGTTCATTTATAGCTTTTTTCTTCACCGTCGGGTATACTATGTCCTCCTTGCTCTTGTGGGTGTAGAAGTTCATTTCAGCTCCGAGAACTTCAGCTTCTACACCGAGATCGAAGGGAGCTACTGCGCATTCGAATCCGTATAGCTCGTAACTCGTGCAGGCAGCGTTAGCCATCTTTTCCGCATCAAGGTGAATTTCGTAAAAGGCGTAGTCGTACTTCTTCAAACCTTCCACCGTCACATTACCCATACCGCTGAAACACGCCAACCTGTCTGGTTTTTCTTTCGAGAAAATTTTCTTAACCCTCTCCTTCGGCGTCATGTTTACACCCAATTAATCATGGTAGAATACCATATTTAAACTTTTTTCCATTTAGCTGAACATCATCCAAATATTAACACAAATGTTGGATTATTGTTTGAAAGTTTTCTCAGTGATAATCTAAAGCAGCCTCCTCAACTCCCCACCAAAAGATGAGTAGACTTCCACATCGCCAAGATTTAAAACCTCCTTCCTAAGCTCTTCATCAAGTTCAAAGCCCACAAGCCCGAAAACGAATTTAAGCTTTCTTCCCGTAAATATGGGACTTTCTAAGAGTTTATCCTTAACTTTCCCCAGCTTTTTAACCTTCCTCAGGAAGTTCTTCTTATCCTTTTCCACCTCAATTATCAAAACGCTGTCGTCGCTTATCACCACAGCATCTGGTCTCACTCCGAATTTGCTGAGCTTTGTCTTCTCGCTTTCAAGGTAGTGAGCTCCGTTGAACATCTCAAGAAGCTTAATCTTCACGTCGTAGTGGGAAAGGCTTTCGCTTCCCTTCTTTTCAAACCCTTCAAGCTCCCTGATAGAAATTTTAAGCCTTTCTATAGCTTCCTCCAGCGTTTTAACTCTTAGAAGAGATTGAATTTCCTCAAGCTCTCTGACGATACACTCAAGTCTTTCCTTCAGCTCTTCAATTCCCTGCATTTTCTTACAATCCTCTCAAGTTCTACCAAAGCCTGAACGGGAGTTAGATTCATGACGTCAATCTTTGAGATCTCCTCAACTATCTCGGGCACTTCTCCGTTAACGTTTTTGGAATTCAAAATTTCGTAAGCTCTTTCAACGACTCTTCTTGGTAAATTCGCCATTTCCGCAATCTTTATTCCGTAGCTCTCCTTTGAAAATCCCCTTCTAATTTTCCTGTCGAACTCAACTCTCCCGTTCTCCTCCTTAAGCCTGAAATGATAGTTCTTCACTCCAGAAAGCTCGTTTTCGAGCTTCGAAAGTTCGTGATAGTGAGTTGCGAAAAGAACTTTAGCTCCGAGTTCGTGCAGGTATTCTACTATAGCCCAAGCCAAGCTCAAACCTTCTTTAGTTCCCGTACTCTTTCCGACTTCGTCAAGAAGAATTAAGCTTCTTTTTGTTGCGTTGTTTAAAATTCTCCCGATTTCGAGCATTTCTACCATAAACGTGCTCCTTCCTCTCGTTATATCATCAACAAGCCCGATCCTCGTGAAAATCTTGTCCACAATTCCTATAACAGCATAGCTTGCCGGTACGAAGCTTCCTATCTGAGCGAGAATTGTTATCAACGCTACCTGCCTCAAATACGTGGATTTCCCGGCCATGTTGGGACCGGTTATTATTAAAATTCTGCTGTTTTCCGTCAGATTCACGTCATTCGGAACGAACTTCGTCGTTATTTCAACAGCCGGATGTCTTCCATCTCTGATGATTATATCAAAGCCTTCGTTCACCTTTGGGCGGGTATAATTGTAGAGGGTAGCTACTTCAGCCAGCGAACAGAGAACGTCAAGCTCAGCGATTCTTTCAGCAGAATCTTTAACTTTTTCAGCGTGCCTGACCACTTCTCCTCTTATTCTCTCGAAAATCTCCTGCTCAAGAGTTCTTATTCTCTCCTCGTATGCTAAAATCTTCTCCTCCCTATCTTTTAATTCCGGAATCGTGAACCTTTCAGCGTTCACGAGAGTTTGCTTTCTAATGTAATACCTCGGCAGATTCTTAGCCTTGCTCTTTGGAATCTCTATGTAGTAGCCGAAAACGTTGTTGTATCCAACCTTCAGATTTTCTATTCCAGTCCTCTTCCTTTCCCTCTCTTCCAATCTTTTTATGAACTCCTCATGCTCTCTCTTCTCCTTTCTCAGTTCGTCAAGCTCTTCATCGAACCCCTCTTTGATCACCCCTCCATCTTTTACGTTTGCTGGAGGGTCTTCCACTATCGCCTTCTCTATTAAGGAACATAGCTCTTCCATTGGGTTCATCCCGTAAACAAGATCCCTAAGCTTTTTAGATTGAAAATCGAATTTCTTAAGCTTTCCAACGGCTTTTAGAGAATTCTTCAAAGCTACGAGATCTTTGGGATTAGCTTTCCCGAGTTCAAGCCTCGTGATTATTCTTTCGAGATCGTAGACTTCTTCAAGAGTTTCTCTCAGCACTCTCCTAACAAATGATTTCTCTTTCAACTCTTCAACGGCATCAAGCCTCCTTTCGATTTCCGTTATGTCTAAAAGGGGTCTCTGAAGCCATTTCTTCAACAACCTACTTCCCATCGCCGTTACCGTTTTGTCTATAACATCAAGCAAAGTTCCCCTCTTGCTCCCATCGACGAGGTTTCTGAATATTTCGAGGTTTCTGATTGTCGTTGAATCGAGAATCATGTACTCGGATCTTTCCAGTTTTTGAAGCTTCAAGGTCGGTTTGGAGAAAAGAAGTGAGTTTTTAGCGTAGTTTAAAACTGCTCCGCAAGCTAAAATTTCCTCTTCGCTCAACTCCAGAGTTTGAAAGTTCGCAACATCTTTTAAAACTTCTAAGGATCTCTTTAGGTTAAACTGCTCATCTTCAATTCTCCTAACGTTTTTTACGAGCTTTTCCAACTCCTCAATTTCCTCGAAGCTTTCCGGAATTAAGCATTCCACTGGAGAATATTTGAGAACTTCGCAAATTGCCTCATCAACGTTTTTAACGCTCGTAACGAAAAATTCTCCAGTGGAAACATCAAGGAAGGCGAGAGCAACTTTATCTCTCTTGAAGAGTGCCATTAGGTAATTGCTTTCCGTGGTTAGTAACTCCTCCTCCACAACGGTTCCGGGGGTTATTACCCTCACGACCTCTCTCCTGACGAGCTTTTTGCCAGTGGGCTCCTCAACCTGCTCGCAGATTGCAACTTTGTAACCTTTTTCTATGAGCTTTTTTATATAGGAGTAAGCCGCATGGTGCGGGACGCCGCACATCGCATGCTTTTTATCTCTTGAAGTTAGCACAATTCCAAGTTCCTTAGATGCAATTCTCGCATCATCATCAAAAAGCTCGTAGAAGTCTCCGACTCTGAAGAATAGTAAAGCGTCTTTGTACTTCTGCTTAATTCTGTAGTACTGCTCCATCATCGGAGTTAACTTCTCGCTCATTTCCCATGATTATGTTCGACACAAAATATAAAGATGTATCGTTGAAGTTCTTCGATCGTCTTGCAATTATACTAATAGATTATCTTTACGTAGATGACTCTTCTCGAAAAAAATTAAAAAATACTGTCTTTTTGGAAAAAATCATTTCTTGAGTAACTTTATGAATTCCCTCATCAAAGCCGGCAAATCTGGCCAAGCTCTGCTTGTAACTAAGTTTCCGTCCACGACGACTTCCTCATCTTTGTACTCGGCTCCGCAGGAAATCAAATCGGGCTTTACTGCAAGGTAACAGGTTGCCCTCTTTCCCTTTAAAAGTCCATATGCTGCGAGAATCTGAGGCCCGTGGCATATTGCAGCTACCGGTTTGTTGGCTTCAAAGAAGTGCTTTACTATCTTTTCAAGCTCTGGATACGTTCTTATGTACTCAGGCGCCCTTCCTCCCGGAATGTACAATCCGTCGTAATCTTCCGGCTTCACTTCGGCGAATGTCAAATCCACCCATCTGAAAATGTAACCCTTCTTTTCGGTGTAAGTTTCCCATCCCTCTTCGAAATCGTGAACGACTGTGTTCAGCTCCTTTTTGCTCGGAGCTGCAACATGCACTTCGAACCCCTCTTCTTTCAACCTGTAGTACGGATAGAAAATCTCCAAAGCCTCCACGGCATCTCCCGCTACAATCAAAACTTTAACCATACGTAAAATTGTAATGTTGAATCTTATAATCGTTTTGTTTATCTTTTTATAGCCGGTAAGTTTCTCAACCACCCCAAGTCCGGATTGTAGAGCATTCTCAAGTCCTTCATTCCCAGCCTGAGCATCGCAAGCCTTCCAATCCCAAGTCCCCAGGCGAGAACTTTACCCTTTATCCCCAACGGCTCGGTCACCTCTTTTCTGAATATTCCAGCCCCTCCGAGTTCGATCCAGCCTAATCCCTCCACGTAAACTTCCGGCTCGACGCTCGGCTCGGTATAGGGGAAATATCCCGGACGGAATCGGACGTCTTCAAAACCCATTTTGAGGAAGAATTCTCTCAACAAGCCGAGCAAATCCTTGAATCCAACGTTTTCGTCAAGAACGACCCCTTCAAGCTGGTCGAATTCCGGTAAATGTGTCGCGTCTATAGCTTCTCTCCTGTAAACTCTGTCTATGCAGAAAGCCTTAACCGGCGGTTCGGGGTTCATCGCTAAGTAGTGGATCGTTATCGCCGTCGTGTGAGTTCTTAACACAAGCTGCCTCGCTTTGTTTATGTCCCATTTTCCTCCCCAGCCTTTAGAACCGGTAATCCATCCATTTTCGTGGGTCTCCTTAACCTTGTACGCAAGCTCCTCGTCGATATCGACGTACTTGTCGAGGTAGAAGGTGTCCTGCATTTCCCTTGCCGGGTGGTCTTGAGGTTGGAATAAAGCGTCGAAGTTCCAGAAAGCGGATTGAACGTAGTGTCCTTTTATCTCCGTGAAGCCCATCTCCAAGAAAATCTTTCTGCATTCCCTGATTATCCTCTCGTAGGGGTGAACTTTAGCTGTGAAAACCTCTCTGGCAGGGATTTTTATGTCGTACTCCAAGAACTCCTTACCTTTCCACCCGCCACTTATCAAAAGCTCTGGGGTGAGATCCGCTATTTTCTCCTTCAACTCGACTTCAGGTTTAGAGACTACTTTAATCAGAATTTCCTTAGCTTCCTCCTCTTTAACGAGCTTCCTTCTTATAAGGTCTTTCAAAAGTTTTTCATCAACTTCAGCAGTTCTATTTTCGTAAATTTCATTTAAAACAGCTCTTTCTTTAAACTCCGGCTTTGAAACGAGCTTCACAACGCCGTCTTCAATTTTAATCGCTCCCTTCCTTCTCAACCAGCCGAGGGCTATTTTCAACTCCCCTTTGCCAAGCTTCCTCTCAAGCTCTGAAATATCTTTAGAGCCGCTCAACAGTTCTTCGTAAAGCCTCTCTTCCGGCAAACCCTCAGTAAGATACTTCAATCCTTCATCGGTGAGCTCGTATTCCTTCCAAACTTTTTCATGAACCTTCACGTAACCCTTTTCCTGAAGGAGATAAGCAGCTTTCAAGACAGCATCTTTACTAAGTCCAGATAGCTTTGACGCTTCATCAATAGTGTAAAGCCTTCCTTTTTCGAGAACGCTGATGAGCTTCGCTTCAATGGTTGTGAGCATGCAAGATGAAAAGCGGCTCATTAAATAACTTTTTTGAATACCACCGGAACGTATCCGGAATGATAGATTTTTAATGTTCCTTCCTCCACAACGGGATTTAGCTTTGCAGCTCTAATTTCAATTTTCTTCGACAAGCTTTCGAGCTTCTCCGCAAATTTTTTGTGGGTGGCGAAATTGGGAGAGAAGACTTCAGCGTCGCTCCTCATAACTAAGAAAAGAATCTCTCCTCCGAATTTTTCGAGAATCGCCAAATGCTTCAACCCTCTTTCGGTTGGAGCGTCGGGAAATAAAGCAACGCGATTCTTCACCAACGTGCAACCTTTAACTTCAAGCAATCTAACGTCTCCTTTTTTAACGAGGAAATCTATTCTGCTGTTTTCAACCCTCACCTCCCTCTTTAAAATCTCGTAATCTTCGCTGATTAGAATTTTCTCAGCCAGCTTGCTGTGGAGGGATGAGTTCACGATCACCGGCACCTCTTTATCGAATATCGTGAAAACAACGTAAGATGTCTTTCCTCCGCTTTTCTCCTTAAGCAAAACTCTGTTCCCCTCTTTCATTAACTCCGGCAATCTTCCCGAGTCTCGGAGGTTTGCCCTTCTCACTTTTCCTTCGACTTCCACTTCAAGCGTGAATCTGTTTAGCCTCTTAATCAATCTCCCTTCTTTCAACCCAGAGATTTCGAAGAGTTTCACCGGAAGTTAGTTTGCGAGTCCTCTAAAATAAATGTGCGGCTCGATCATGGTCGAGGGTATTTTTAAGTACATTAGATAACGATTAATCATCGCAAGTTTGATTCTTGGAGGTGTCGAAATGGCTCTAACAACGACTGTGATTATTGGACTCGGACTGCTTATATACGCCATACTGTATTTTACCTACGGAAAGAAACTTGAAAAAGAAGTCGTAAAGGCAGACCCAAACAGAGAAACTCCCGCTAAAAGACTTTACGACGGCATCGATTACGTTCCAGCAGACAGACCCGTTCTTTTCGGTCATCACTTTGCATCGATAGCCGGAGCAGCTCCAATAGTCGGTCCAGTAATAGCAATGGCATGGGGTTGGCTTCCCGGACTGGCTTGGATATGGTTCGGAAATGTTCTGCTCGGAGCGGTTCATGATTACCTGTCTCTGATGGCCTCCGTAAGATACGACGGGAGAAGCATTCAGTGGATATCTGGTAAAGTCATGAGCAAGAGAACCTCGTTGATGTTTCAAGTGTTCATATACTTCGTTTTGATTCTTGTTGTGGCCGCTTTCGCTGCTGTAATAAATTCGATCTTCGTTAAGACTCCGCAAGTTGCCACGGCCTCAATACTCTTCATAGCTTCAGCTCTTGTTGTTGGCTTTTTAATGTACAGAACGAGAATTGGAATAATTCCATCGACTGCTGTAGGACTCGCACTCCTTTTAATCAGCATATGGCTTGGATTTCAGTATCCGTTATCCCTCACAGCAGACACGTGGTATGCGATCCTTTTCGTCTATATAATTGTTGCAGCATCGCTTCCGGTCTGGGTTCTCCTTCAGCCAAGGGATTACCTTAACGCATGGATACTTTGGTTTGGATTAATTGCTGGAGGTGCTGCACTTTTAATCGTCAACAAAGAGATTACGTGGCCAGCTTACACGATGTTCTCAGCCACCGTCGTTGGTGGAAAAGCTTCACCCTTCTGGCCAGTAGTGCCTCTCGTTATCGCTTGTGGCTCCCTTTCTGGATTCCATTCGATAGTTGCTTCTGGAACAACATCGAAACAGTTAGCAAACGAGCTCCACGGACTTACGATAGGTTACGGGGGAATGCTTACAGAAGGTTTCCTTTCGACGCTTGTTGTCACATCTATAGCTGCTTACGGAATGTCTCTATTTTCTCAAGCAGCATCAAAACTTGCTGAAGTGGGAATCGAGGTTGCAAAGCTGAGTGATCCAACTTATCTTGGGACAGCGTACATAACTGCCATGCTGAAAAGCTTCGGAAAAGTTGGAATTTTCGCCCAAAGCTACGGAATGAGCTGGTTTGATGCTTTTGGCGTCGACGTCAAAATTGGAACGGTTTTTGCTGGACTCTGGGTTTCAGCTTTCGCATTAACAACTCTTGAC
>WAQS01000272.1 GCA_015520115.1 Ferroglobus sp. | reverse complement strand
CTCTTGGAAGAGAAGACATCTTCGAGCCTGACGAAAGCCCCGATTGGGGGCCGGAAGAGGAGATGCTGACATCGGAAAGGCTGAAAGAGGGTGATGTGGAAAGACCTTATGCAGCTACCGAAATGGGACTCATCTACGTTAATCCGGCAGGACCGGGGGGTGTTCCAGATCCCAAATTGTCTGCTAAGGAGATAAGAGCCATTTTCGCTAAGATGGGGATGAATGACGAAGAGACAGTCGCATTAATTGCTGGGGGTCACGCCTTCGGAAAATGCCATGGAGCTGCTCCGGATAAATATCTCGGCCCTGATCCAAGCTCTTCACCAATAGAAATGCAGGGTTTAGGCTGGAAATTTGAATACAAAAGCGGAAAAGGTCCAGACACGTTTACCTCTGGCTTCGAACTCACCTGGTCTCCAACTCCAACAAAATTCGGAATACAGTATCTCCACATTCTCTTCAAATACGAGTGGGAGATTGAAACGAGTCCAGCAGGAAAACCCCAGTGGGTTGCTAAGGACGCTCCGGAAATAATCCCGGATCCTTACGATCCCAACAAAAAGCACAAACCCAGAATGCTTACCGCGGATTTGGCTTTGAGATACGATGAAAATTATGCGAAAATAGCGAAGAGATTCCTTGAGAATCCGGAGGAGTTCGAGAAAGCATTTGCGAGAGCTTGGTTCAAGCTCACGCATAGAGACATGGGGCCAAAGATCTGCTACGTTGGTAAGTACGTTCCAAAGGAAACCTTTGTCTGGCAGGATCCTCTTCCAGAAAGAGACTTCGAGCTTATAGACGAAGAAGATGTGAAAAAGCTGAAGGAGAAAATTCTGAATTCCGGATTGAGCATTTCCCAGCTCGTCTACTTTGCCTGGGCATCTGCCTCGACTTACAGAAACTCCGACAGGAGAGGAGGAGCCAACGGAGCGAGGATCAGACTATATCCTTTAAACCAGTGGGAGGTCAATCATCCAGATGAGCTGCCGAAAATAATCTCCGTCTACGAGGATATTCAAGCGGAGTTCAATCAGGAGCAGGAAAAAGTTGGAAGCGATAAGAGGGTTTCCATAGCTGATTTAATCGTTTTGGGAGGTTGTGCCGCAATCGAAGCTGCTGCTAGGAAAGCCGGTTACAATATAGAAGTTCCATTCACCCCCGGCAGAGTTGACGCTACTCAGGAACAAATCGAAGTCGAGTTTTATAAATCTATAGAGCCCTTCGCAGATGGATTCAGGAATTACTTCAAATATCCGGAGAATTTCTCCGAAGATGACATCTACACAACTCCAGAGTACTTCCTTGTCGACAAAGCCCAGCTTTTAACGTTAACAGTCCCCGAAATGACGGTTTTGGTTGGCGGGCTGAGAGTTCTCGGTGCAACTTATAGATATGCGAAGTATAGCGTGCTAACAGAGAGAGCCGGCGTTTTGACGAACGACTTTTTTGTGAATCTGCTGGATATGGGAATCGAATGGAGAGCTGCCGATAAAAACAGATACCTGTTCAACGGCTACGATAGAAAGAGCGGAGAAAAGAAGTGGACCGCAACGAGGGTGGATTTAATCTTCGGGCATCACGATGAGCTACGAGCTGTTGCGGAGGTTTACGCCTGCGATGATGCAGAGGAGAAGTTTATCAAAGATTTCGTTGCTGCTTGGAACAAGGTGATGAACCTGGACAGGTTCGATCTTAAAATGAAGTGATTAGCTTCTCTTTTTTTAATTTGTTTATCGCCACTCTCTCTAAACCTTAATTTTAATAAAGCGATTAAGGCAAGCTGATCTATGGCTGATTATCTTGAAGGGTTGAAGAAGATCGAGTGGGCTGAAGAAAGAATGAAAGTTCTTTCAAGGATAAGGAAGATTTTCGAAGAGGAGAAACCTCTTGAGGGTGTTAAGGTTGGTATGGCTTTGCACGTTGAAGCTAAGACCGCTGTCCTTGTTAAAACGCTCATCGCTGGTGGAGCTGAAGTCGCTATCACCGGCTGCAACCCCCTCACAACTCAAGATGATGTAGCCGAAGCTTTGAGAAGAGAGGGGGTGAAGTGTTTCGCTAAGAGAGGAATGAGCAGAGAGGAGTACTACAACGCTTTGAATAGGGTTATAGACGAGGAGCCGGATGTAATCATCGACGACGGAGCCGATCTGATCTTTTTACTTCACAAAGAGAGAATCGAAGACGCTGGAAAGGTTATAGGAGCGAGCGAGGAAACCACGACTGGTGTGAAGAGAATAAAGTCGATGGAGAGGGAAGGAATCCTGAAGTTTCCAGTTATAGCCGTAAACGACGCTTACACAAAATACCTCTTCGACAACAGATACGGCACTGGACAATCCACTTGGGACGGAATTCTGAGAGCGACGAACGTTCTGATAGCTGGAAAAACTGTTGTTGTTGCTGGCTACGGATGGTGTGGAAGAGGAATCGCATTGAGAGCGAAGGGACTGGGAGCGAGAGTCATAATCACGGAAGTTGATGAGATAAGGGCTTTGGAAGCGTTAATGGACGGCTTTGAAGTAATGCCCATGAGCGAGGCTGCGAAGATAGGGGATATATTCATAACAGCTACTGGCAATATTGATGTCATAAGAAGGGAACACTTTTTGTTGATGAAAAACGGAGCGATTTTGGCTAACGCTGGACATTTCAACGTGGAGATAAATCTTGAAGAACTCGAAGAGCTTGCGAAAAACGTTAGAGAAGTGAGAAAATACGTTAAGGAATATGATCTTGGAAATAAAAAGCTGTACCTTCTTGCAGAAGGTAGACTTGTGAATCTTGTGGCTGGAGATGGGCATCCAATCGAAGTTATGGACATGAGCTTCTCGAATCAGGCTTTAGCGGTGAGATATTTGGTGGAAAACAAAGGGAAGCTCGTTAACAGAGTTTACAGAATGCCCGAAGATCTGGATAGGTTCGTTGCAAAGCTTAAATTAGAGGTCGAGGGTGTGAAGATAGACGAGCTGACGGAAAAGCAAAAGAGGTACATCGAGGACTGGAGGATGGGAACATGATCTACAGCTACATTCCGGCTAAGAACAAACTTGCAAGGAGGAAATACTTAAAATCTTTCGCCGTTATGTACGCTTTAGCCGCGTTTATCTCTCTTTGGAAACTTGCGGAAGATACGAAATACGCTTTTCCAGCCTTTGCTCTATTTTTTGCCATAACTATGCTCCTGATCACAACGCTCCGAAAACCGAGGTTTTTCGCTGTTATGGACGAATGGCTAATTTACAAAGGAAAAATTAACCTAAAAGAGGCTGAAATCTACCCTGACTTTGAAAACCTTGCTGTGAGGATAAAATGGAAGAAGGAGAAGGTGCTGTATTTCAACAGCGAGAGTGACATGAAAAATTTTCTCAGCGAAGTGGAAAAAGTTAAATACTCTTAAACCAATTTCCGCTGAATGCTCGTTAGAGAGATGCTGGATGATGAAGTAGAAGATGTTATTTTGACGGAATACGAAAAATTCGGGAACAGCATTTTTGCGGAACTTTCGATGACGGACTTCAAGAAAAAAGTCCTCGTTGCTGAAAAGCTAAAAGGCTTCGCAATAGTCTTCTGGAACGATGAGGAATTTTACATCGGTAGAATATTTGCGGAAAATTCAGAAGTTGAAAAGACATTACTTGAGAAATGTATAGTCGAAGCCTCTAAGATGAACTTTAAGGAAGTCCTTATTGAGGTTCCCGTAGAAGAGGACATAACGAAGCTGCTGGCTTTCGGATTCATCGTCAAGGAAATAGTGAAGCATAGATACGGAATTTGTAAGCATGCCTTCAAACTTTCTTACCAGATTTGATCTCCTTTATTGGCTCGGTTCTTATCGGCTGCTCTTTGATCAATCCTTCCGGTCTGTAGTAGAGAACGAGAATCATCAAAGCACCGAAAATTATGTACTGCAACCAGTTCACGTCGAAAGGTAAGTTCAAAACCGCTGCGATTTCATGTTTGTATTGGTCGAGTAACCTCCATACCGCTACGAACAAAAACGTTCCAGCTAAAACGCCTCTATTGTTTGCCATTCCGCCAAGAAGAACCATTAAAAACGGATAGAACGTCCAGTTTACTCTGGCGAATAGGTTCACCACACCGGAAACGTTTCCAGCGTAAAGGGTGTAAAGAGCTCCAACGATTGCTGCCAAAGAAGAGCCAAGAGCGACAGTCTTGATTCTTATCTTCATAACGTCTTTTCCAAAGCTTTCCACGACATCTTCATCCTCTCTCATCGCTCTTAGAAGTCTACCGTATGGTGAGTTCATCAACCTCTCAGCAAGGAGGAATATAAGAGCTGCGAAGATCAGCATGAGGATCGTATAAGCTATTTCCCTACTTTCCCCGGGGATAAATGCTAAAACGTTTGGAGTTGGTGTGCCATAGTATCCTCCAACTATTTCCGTGTTATAGTAAGAGACTATGAAGGACACTTCACTTATAGCCAAGAGAGTTATGGCTAAATAATCGCTCTTCAGTTTTGCACTTGGGAGAATAAATAT
>WAQS01000271.1 GCA_015520115.1 Ferroglobus sp. | reverse complement strand
CTACGAAGATAGGGGGAGAGAGGCTTTAGAAGTTTATGAGGAGGTACTGAAGCTATACGTTGAAGGAAAAGCCGTTATGCTCAAGGGCAACCACGAAACCGGAGAAGCTTTTCCCCACGATTTTCCAGCTCTTCTTGAAGAGAAGGGAGTGGGAGAGCTGTATAGCTTATTTAAAAGACTCTGGGAAAAACTACCTCTTTTTGCAGTTGCCGGAGATTTGTTTCTATGTCACGGAGGACTTGCCACGAACTCGTGCAGAGGAGTTGTATCGTTCAGCGAATTGAAAAGAAATCCAGAAAAATACGAGACAGAAATACTCTGGAACGATCCGATGGAGAGAAGAGGCTGCGAATTTAATTACGATAGGGGCATAGGCTACTATTTCGGAAGGGATTTGACGAGAACTTTTTGTGAAGATGAGGGATTTAGCTGCGTTATTAGGTCTCACCAGCCGTACAAAGTTCTTTTAGTCGAACAGGATGGATACCTAATCACCCTCGGCTCAACGGCAATCCCCTACGGCTTAAGCTCAGCGGCTATCCTCAGAATTAACTTGAGCGAAAGCTATAAAGACGGGAACGATATTGTTAGAAAATTCGGGATAGTTAGGGAGGTCTGGTAATGGAAGTTGTTAAAGAAAAAGGAAAATTCGTTTTAAAAGACGGAGACAGGATTCTGAGTTGGATAGTTTTCGAAGAAAACGATGAGATACATTTAATCGAAACCGTAACCGTAGAGGAAGCGAAAGGAAAAGGATACGCCTCTAAACTCGTTGAAGAAGTTTTGAAAAAGCTTGAAGGGAAAAACGTCAAAGTTTCCTGCCCCTACATAAAAAGCAGAATCGAGAAGAAAGGCTTAGAGGGAAAGTTTAGATACACCCCACTGCTTAAGCTTAAAGAGGAAATCGAGAAATTCAACAGATACCGAAGTCCAGAAGCTCACGCGGAGCTTTTAGAATTTGAAAAGAGGAGGGCTAAAGTTCTGTTTACCGGACCATTCTGCGTTTCCTGCGGAATATACGATTACTTTGAGGACGTAATAGTGGATTTAAATGCAAAGGTCGAAAGATTTGAAGAGTTCGAAGAGGGTTTCGTCGTTACCTATCTTTTTAACGAAGATCTCTACTGAGGCATACAAATTTATAAATATTTAGAGCGTCCAGAGGAAAACATGGAAAAAATCAAGCTCGGCTTGGTCGTTTCTGAATTCAACAGAGACATAACGTACATGATGGAAATTCTCGCAAAAGAACATGCGGAATTTCTTGGAGCGGAAATTTCCGAAACAATCAGGGTTCCGGGAGCTTTCGATATACCCATTGCGGTTAAAAAAATGCTCGAAAAGGGGAACGTCGACGCTGTCGTTGCCATCGGCTGCGTGATTGAAGGAGAGACTGAACATGATGAGGTGGTAGCTCAGCATGCTGCAAGGAAGATCATGGATTTAAGCATCGAGTACGGAAAGCCGGTAACGCTTGGCATAAGCGGTCCGGGAATGGGAAGATTGGCAGCTCACGAAAGGGTTGATTACGCTAAGAGAGCTGTTGAGGCAGCTGTAAAGCTCGTGAGGAGGCTGAAAGAGTATGAGGAGGGTAGATAGGATAAAACCCTCCGCCACGATGAAGATTTCTTCAATCGCTAAAGAGCTGAAAAGGAGAGGAGAAGACGTTATAGACCTCGGAGTTGGAGAACCGGATTTTCCCACCCCAAAGCATATCGTAGAAGCTGCTTGCAAAGCTGCAATGGAAGGTAAGACGAAGTACGCTCCAACAAAAGGGATTCCCGAGCTTCTTGAAGCCATAGCGGAGAAACTAAGAGAGGAGAACGGGATAGACGTCAAGGCTAAAAATGTAATCGTCACCCCCGGAGCGAAGTACGCTATTTACGAGGCTATGATGGCGACCCTTGAAGAGGGAGACGAAGTAATTTTGCTCGATCCGGCTTGGGTGAGCTATGAACCTTGCGTAATTCTCTCCGGAGGAAAGCCGGTTTGGGTTGAACACGGAGAGAATTTTGAAGATGCTCCCATCGAAGATTACGTGACGAGTAAGACTAAGATGATCGTCATAAACTCCCCCAACAACCCCCTCGGAGTAGTTTATCCGAAGGAGTTTTTAAAGAAGGTAAGAGATCTGGCTGTTGATCACGACATCTTAGTTATGTCGGACGAAATTTACGAAAAGATAATTTTCGAAGGAGAGCATGTTAGCTTAGCCTCTTTTGACGACATGCTCGAAAGAACCATCACGATAAACGGCTTCTCCAAAACCTATTCGATGACAGGTTTCAGACTCGGGTATGCTGCCGCTCCAGAGTGGATCGTGAAGGGGATGGAGAAAATACAATCCCACAGTGTCAGTTCTCCAACAACCTTCGTGCAGTACGCAGGTTTGGCAGCTTTGAAAGGGGATCACAGCTTTTTAAAAGAAATGGTTGAGGAGTTTAGGAGAAGGAAAGAATTTCTTGAGAAAAGTCTGAGAGAAATGGATCTCGAATTCGCTCCTCCCAAAGGAGCGTTCTACATGTTCGTGAAAGTCGGAATGGACAGCGAAAAATTCTGCGAAGAGTTGCTTGAAAAGAAGAAAGTTGCCGTAACCCCCGGAAGTGCATTTGGGAGAAAATTCACCGATTGGATCAGGATCAGCTATGCAACTTCCATGGAAAATTTGAAGAGAGCGGTGGAGAGAATAGGAGAATTCCTCAGAGGGTAGTTACGATATGGAAAGAAAAATTTATTAACAAGCAAAGAAAAAATTAAAGTGAGGTTGATGTAATGTCCACAATACTCATCATAGGGGAACCGGGAACAGGAAAAACGAGGTTAATTTATAAGTATTTGGGTGAATTCAATAAAGTTCTTTGGATCACAACAACGAAGAGTGCCGATATCGTCAGAAAAGAGATCGAGTCAACGTTTAAAGGAATAAACTTGTGGATAGTCGACACTCATACCTGGCAGAGGAGACCGACCCACACCAACAAGGATTTAATTGTCTCCAACCCCCTCAACCTCAACGAGGTGAGCTTGGCGATAGGCAAAGCCCTCGACAATTTAAAAAGTAACTATTTCTTAGCCTTCGACTCAATCTCTGGCTTGCTTCTCTATCACCCTCCCCAGAAGCTTATACACTTTCTGAGGAATATAGTCGTTAGAGTGGAAAGCGAGAACAGTTGCGGAATATTTACCCTCGTTAAAAACGCTCACGACATTCACACCGAAACCTCTGTCAGCTTGATCTTCTCCGATATAATGGAGTTGGAGAGGCAGTGGGTAGATGGGAAAGTTAAAAGGTTTCTGAAAATTATAAGAGCGTCAGAATACATTCCGGTCGATATGAGCGAGTTTAAAATAACGGAGAACGGAATAGAGCTTCCAGATGTTGTCGACGCTTACATAAGAAGAAAGCTGAAGATATGATAGAATTCGCCTTAGCTTTTTTAGCAGGAGTGGTTTCCGTAATCTCACCCTGCGTTCTCCCTTTGATCCCGGTTATTTTCTCGGCAGGGAGATTCTCTTGGAAAGAAGTTTTCCTAATAGTTTTCACTATGGTGGCTACCTTCGTAGCTCTCGGCTACTTTGCGGGAGTTTTCTCAAATTACCTTCTAACGAGAGTTATCGCATCTACTCTTCTCCTTCTCTTCGGTATCGTGCTACTTGAGGATAGAGCCTACGAAAAGTACGTCGTCGTTGTTAGCAGGATATCCGGGAGATTTTCCAACGTGACATCTCCCCTCCTCCTCGGATTTTCCCTCGGTCTCGTCTGGTCTCCTTGTATAGGCCCGTTTATCGGAGCTTTACTGAGCTACGCAGCATTATCTGGAAGTGAGAAGGGAGCTTTGATAATGCTAAGCTTTGGGATAGGCTTAGCTTCAACCCTTTCCCTCATAGCCCTCTCTTCAGAGAAAATCTCCTACGGAAAAATAGCAAGATACGAAAATAGGATAAGGAAAGTAGCTGGAGTTATAATCGTTCTCTACGCTTTCCTCTTTGCCTTCGGAATTTACTCCAAAATAGTAACTCTCCTCGCGAGGTTAATCCCTCTCTAATTCGATTTCCATGAAATCTTCAGCAACGACCACGTTCTCGAAAATTTGTTTAGCCTCCTCAAGAAGTTTTTCCGGCTCTTTGGAGTAGCGTGCGCTTATATGTGTTAAAACGAGTTTTTTCACGTTAGCTTTTTTCGCAATTTCAGCCGCATCCCTCGCTGTTGAGTGCTTAGTCTCTTTAGCCCAATCGTTGAGATCAGAGGTGAAGGCTGCGTCATGTATTAGCAAATCAGCGTTTTTAGCGATCTCTAAAAGCTTTTCCACCGGAGCCGTATCGCCGGTGTAAACGACTTTCCACCCCGGTCTTTTTTCCCCTAAAACCATGTCCGGAGTGATTATTCTCCCTCCGAACTCAACTGCCTCTCCTCTCGCAAGCTTCGAATATAATGGACCCGGAGGAATTCCGAGCTCTCTTGCTTTTTCCACGTTAAATTTTCCCCTTCTCTCGTCCTCTATGAAAGCGTAACCCAGGCTTTCTACTATGTGATCGGTTTTAAAAGCCAGAACTTTGAAATTTTCGAATCTAACGAAATCCCCGTCTTTCAACCCTACAACCCTAACCGGGAACTCCAAATTGTGGTAACCGAATTCCCTGAAGAGTTTTCTCAAAAATTTCGAGTTTGGAGAGTATATCGAAAGAGGCTTTTCTCTACCGTTTAAAGACATCGTCTCGAGCAAACCGAAGATCCCAATGAAGTGATCGGTGTGGAGATGAGTTATGAATATCGCCTCTAAATTGAATCCAGTTTTCGCTTTCATCATCTGTCTTTGCGTCCCTTCTCCGCAATCGAAGAGAATTTTGCAACCAGAATAGTTGAGGAGAATAGAAGAAGTGTTTCTATCGACACTCGGAACTGTCCCAGAAGTTCCGAGAAAAGTGACTTTCAAAAACATTTAGCTTTCAAGGACTATTTCGATGTTCACGTCCTTAGGAATCTGAATTCTCATTATCTGCCTTAAAGCTCTCTCATCGGCTGCGATGTCAATCAGTCTCTTATGTATTCTCATCTCCCAGTGGTCCCACGTTTCACTTCCCTCTCCGTCGGGCGACTTTCTTACTGGCACCACCAACCTTTTCGTTGGCAGCGGAATCGGTCCGGAAATTTCGACACCCATCTTTTCTGCAATCTCTCTTATCTGCCTGCAAATTCTGTCAAGATCCTTCGGGTTTAATCCAGAGAGCCTGATCCTTGCTTTGTAGCCTTTAATTGCCATATCAAACACCCAAACAAAATAAAAATTGAGGAAGATTACTTCCTTGGAGTTACGTCAAGAACCATTCCAGCTGCTACCGTCATTCCCATGTCTCTTACGGCAAACCTGCCGAGCGGTGGGATGTCCTTCACCTTCTCTATTACCATCGGTCTCGTCGGCTCAAGTTTTACAACGGCAGCATCACCAGTCTTGAGGAACTGCGGGTTCTCTTCCTTCACAGCTCCAGTCCTCGGATCGATCTTCTTCTGCAATTCCACGAACCTGCAAGCCACTTGAGCTGTGTGAGCGTGCACTACAGGAGTGTATCCAACTGTTATGGCTGTCGGGTGCTGCAAAACTACGATCTGAGCGGTGAAGTCCCTTGCTACAGTTGGTGGGTTGTCTGGGTGTCCGGCGACATCTCCTCTCCTTATGTCGTTCTTGCTAACTCCTCTGACGTTGAATCCGATGTTGTCTCCGGGATAAGCTTCTTTGATTGGCTCGTGGTGCATTTCGATGCTCTTAACCTCTCCGACAACACCCGGCGGCTCGAAGATTACTTTGTCTCCAACTTTAAGCACTCCGCTTTCAACTCTTCCCACCGGCACAGTTCCGACACCGCTGATCGAGTAGACGTCCTGAATCGGAATTCTCAATGGCTTGTCAATGAGCTTCTCAGGTGGCTTCAACAAGTCCAAAGCCTCCTTTATCGTCGGACCGTTGTACCAAGTCATTTTGTCGCTCTTCTTGAAGACGTTGTCTCCGTAGTAGGCTGAAACCGGAATGAAAGGAACCTCCTCAGGCTTGTAACCTACAAGCTTTATCAGCTTAGCTACCGCTTCCTTGCATTTTTCGAAAGCTTTCTGATCGTAGTTTACTCTGTCCATCTTGTTGATAGCCACTATCAGCTGGTTAATTCCGAGGGTTCTCGCAAGGAATACGTGCTCCTTGGTCTGAGCCTGTACGCAATCCACTACATCTACAACAAGAATTGCAGCATCAGCTTGAGAAGCACCGGTGATCATGTTCTTTATGAAGTCCCTGTGTCCCGGGCAGTCGACGATAGTGATCATGTACTTCTCCGTCTCGAACTTTCTGTGAGCTACGTCAATCGTGATACCTCTTTCTCTCTCCTCCTTCAATTTGTCCATTACCCAAGCGAACTCGAAAGTTGCTTTACCCTTCTCCTGAGCCTCCTTTCTGTATTTCTCAATTAAGTGCTCTGGGATTTCTCCAGCATCGTAAAGCAGCCTTCCGATTAACGTCGACTTACCGTGGTCGACGTGTCCGATCATAGCCACGTTAATGTGTTCCTTCTCCTTTGCCATTCTATCCACCTCCCTTTCTTGAGCTAATTGCTGGAGGGTATATAAAATTTTCACCTTCAAGAAGTATTTCGAAAGCTTGTCGAAGGTTATCGCTCCTGATTTTCACTGAAGAATTTTGAAGGTTTAGCCCAAACATTTTAAATTCTCGTAATGATCTCCTTCAGATGATCGTTCATCCGATAGATTATAGATACGGTACTAAGGAAATGAAGAGAATTTGGAGCGAAGAAAGCAGGATAAAGAGAATGATAAGAGTAGAAATAGCTCTTCTCAAAGCTCTCGCCAAGAAAGGCTATTTGAACAAGGAAACTGTGAAAAAAATTGCTGAAAAAGCAAGAAAAATAAGTCCGGAGAGAGTGAAGGAAATTGAAGCCGAGATAAAGCACGATGTAATGGCTCTTGTTAGAGCTATAGCGGAAGTGGCTGAAGATGATAGATGGATTCATTTCGGTGCGACATCGAATGATATAATAGATACTGCTGTTGCGACTCAGCTGAGGGACTCGATAAAAATACTGGAAATAAAACTGGCGAAGCTTGCTTTGAAGCTTGCTGAGAAGGCTGAGAAGTATAGAAACCTCGTTTGCTTGGGCAGAACTCACG
>WAQS01000270.1 GCA_015520115.1 Ferroglobus sp. | reverse complement strand
GGACATTTTCATCCTCAGATTCAAGAATATTAACGAAACGACGAACATGCTTTTAAATCTCGACCTACCTCCAATCAGACTTTACGAAGACTACTCCGTGAGGAGCATTCCCGCCGGCGGTATAGATTATAAGGTCGTTGAGATAAATAACACACCCTATCTACTCGTAAACATAAAAAAAGTTCTGACACCTTTGGAGGAGTACGAGGTTATAATCGAGAGGGAAATCGATGATCCCTTCGTAAGGCTCGACGGCATCTACAGATTTGTTGCCATGGAGTACCCAGATTTCTTCTTAGCCAGCGGGATTTACGTTTCTTCGATAAAAATCGCCCTCGACTTCCCGAATAAAATTTACACGAACTACAAGGTGATATCCCTCAGCTCCAATTCGAGGATAATTTATGGAGTTCTCGACACTATCGACAGAATAGAATGGGTGTTCAGCGATCCCAAAACTCAATCTGTCGCGATAGTTGAGTTCGTCGAAACTCCTAACTACTTTTTCATAAACGTCCTTGGAGCTTCGTTAACAGCTTTAGCATTCGTCGGTTTGTTCATTTTAAACGCAAGGCTCGAAAGAAAACTGAAATCGCATGAGTTCATATCTTCTCCCCCCTTCAGCGGGGAAATTCTAACGAGAATGAAGGAAATGATAAAAAGGGCTGAAAAGGAGGTTCTCTTAACTTCCCCCCACATCTACTACACGGATTGGCTAACAGCCGAACTTCAGCCTCTCTTCTCGAAAGGAGTGGACGTGAAAATCATCACGTGGCCGGGGTATGAGAGAAGGCAGTTCAAGAGCGTTGAAGAGGTTTACGAAGATAAAAAGCAGCTTTTCACGTTGAAAAGGTTTCTGGAAATGTTTCCAAAGGGGAGCGTTAAACTAAACGACAACATCCACTCTAAAGTTTTAATAATCGATGAAAGGGAAGTGCTGCTGACAACAGCCAACCTAACCCAGACGGGTTTGTTCGAGAACTATGAATCCGGAATTTACGCCAAAAACGAAGAGCTTGCCAAAGCTGCGAGGGAGTACTTCTACAACGTGTGGAATTCCGAAGAGTCGGTGTTTTTGACGGAGGAGATGCTCGACGTTAAGAAATGTTGGGAGGAGATAATGAAGAGGAAGGAGGCGAGGAGATGATATTCGACGATATCGGCAGTTTTCCCCTCCCTGAAGGTATTTCGAAGGATTGGGTTGAGAAAAATTATCAAAGCAAGGAATACGCTGAAATGGTGAAGAGGGCATTCATAATGAAGCAAAAGGCTGGAGTTGAGTTGCCAAACTATCCTCAATTTAGAGACATGAACGAGATGTTTCTGGAAATAATCAGAGATGAAAATAAGCAGGAGGAGCCTTTTGTCGTGAAGAGGGATGAGGCGGTAATCGTCGAACTTGAAGTTTTGAAGGAGATGAGAGTCGAAGCAGTTAGAGTTTGCGTCACCGGTCCTTTTGAACTCTACTATAGGGAATTCGGATCGAAAATTTACGATGACGTTTTGGAAGCTTTTGGAAAATCCGTTGCGAGGTTCGTGGAAAAAGCCTGTGAGTGGAAGGCTGTTAAGTGCGTTAGCTTGGATGAACCAAGTTTAGGAACCAATCCGGAGCTTCAGCCGAACGTAGATCAGATTCAGATAGCCTACGAGAAAATTAAAGCAAGTGTTGACGTGCAAATCCACCTACATTCCCCCGTCTTTTACAGAGAAGTTCTCGAAGTTGATACGATTAACGTTATAGGGATAGAAGCTGCAAGAGACGAAAAGGCTATGGATTTCGTTGATGCCGAAGAAATAGAAAGCTACGAAAAATTCCTCAGGGTCGGCGTGGCAAGGAGCGATTTCGATGCGATGATAGCGGAGTACAATGCCAAAACCGGAGAGAACGTCTGGGGTGATGTCGAGAAAATGGAGAAGGCTCTTGATGAAATAGAAAGCGTCGAGAGGATAAGAGGAAGGCTGAAGAAGGCTGTGGAAAAGTTCGGAGAGAGATTAAAGTATATCGGGGCAGATTGCGGACTTATGAGCTTTTACTCCCAAGAGCTTGCTTTCAAGCATCTGAAAAAGATAAAAGAGGCTAAGGAGGGATTGCAATAGACTACCTGAGCTTCTTTTTTACGGCTTTGACAACCCTATTCGTTATAGTCGATCCTCCCGGAAACATCCCGATGTTCATAGCTTTGACGGAAAAACTGGACAGGGATTTGGTGAATAGAATTTCTAAAAAAGCCGTGACAATAGCTTCGTCGATCCTCATAATTTTCGTTTTTGGGGGGTATGCTGTCATAGAGTTCTTCAGAATATCGATAGAATCGCTAAAAGTGGCTGGAGGACTTTTGCTGTTCATAGTTTCGGTGGACATACTTCTCGGAAGAAAAACGAGGGAATACTACTTCCAGAAAGGGCTTGAAAGCGTCGATGTTGATTCCATAGCCGTCTTTCCTCTTGCACTACCTCTCTACACGGGTCCGGGAGCTATAACGGCAACGATAGTATTGGCTTCCGAGACAGACATCGTAGGAAAGATGATCTTAGTTCTCGCGATACTCGTCGTTTACGGAATAGTCAGGCTCACCCACGTTTATAGCACCGCCATAATTTCCCTTCTCGGAAAGAGCGGTTCAGACATAATTGCCAGAATTATGGCGATTTTCCTCGCTTCGATAGGAGTTGAGTATATATTTGACGGGGTTCTATCTATCGTGAGGTGAAAGCATGCATAGAGCGATTGCCGAGAGAATACCAGAGGGGAAAAGGATAGCAATTGGCGTTTACAGAGAAAGAGAAGACTACGACAAAAAGGTCGTGAAAGCAGCAAAACTCTGCAACTTTGCCGAAGTTGTGGTGGTGGATGAAGGGGAAAAGACCGAGAAAAGGCTTTTGGACATGGTTGAAAAAGGGGAAGTTGACGCTGCCGTGCGAGGAACTGCGAGGGCTTCGAAGATGATTGCCGAGCTGAAAAGAAGAGGTTACGAGTTCGTGAGAATAGCACTACTTGAGACCTTCTACGGAAAACTCTTCCTCCTTTCGCCGGTTGGAGTTGATGAGGGAAAAAGCTTAGCTGAGAAAATTATGATAGCCGAAGAGGCTAAGAAAATGGCTTTAAAACTCGGGATGAATGATAAAGTGGCTTTTTTGGCTGGAGGAAGGCTCGGAGATGTAGGAAGAAGCGAAGAAGTCGACAGAACTCTTGCCGAAGCTGAGCTCCTTGCGAAAATTTGCGGGGGTGTGAACAGAGAGATTCTCCTTGAGGATGTGGAAGAGGACATCATAATCCCGCCGAACGGGATAATAGGAAACTACATATTCAGAGCGATGTGCTACCTTGGTGGAGGAAGGGAATACGGAGCCTATTATGCGAAACTGCCCTTCACACTAATAGACACGAGCAGAGCTCAAAGTGCCGAAGGCTATTTGAGAGCATTAGCCTTGGCAGCGGTGATGTCGGAATGAGGGAGTATCCAGGAAGACCAGTAATTGGTGTTGGAGCCGTGATAATAGAGGATGAGAAAATCCTACTCGTCAGAAGAGCTAACGAGCCGAACAAGAATATGTGGTCAATTCCCGGCGGATTGGTTAGAGTGGGGGAATCTCTCCACGAAGCTTTAAAAAGGGAAATTCTTGAGGAGATCGGTGTTGAAATAGAAATAGGAGACGTTGCTTGCGTGACTGAAGAAATCTTTCTGGATAAAGACGGGAGGATAAAGTATCACTACGTTATCGTTGACTTCTTCGCAAAAATAAAGAGTGGAGAAATCAAAGCCGGAAGTGACGCGAAAGAGGTGAGGTGGATAAAGCTTGACGAACTCGGAGAGGATGTCGTGCCTTTTGTTAGAAAGCTTGTGGAAAAGATTTTGAGGGAGGAAAAAATGATATATCTCCCCGGAGGGAAGACTACTCTATAACTTCACGGGTGTGAGGTATGAGTATCGAAGAACTTTACGAGGTCATAAGAAGACACACGGAATTTTACAAAAATTCCCTTCCGCTAATTGCGAGTGAGAACATAACAAGCAAGTTTGTTAGAAACTGCTACATCAGCGACCTCGGGCATAGGTATGCTGAAGGAAAGATAGGGGAGAGGTTTTACGAGGGTTGCAGCTTCGTGGATGAGATCGAACTCATGGCTGTAAGTCTTATGAAAGATCTCGTTAAGGCTCCTCACGTTAACGTTCAGCCGATAAGTGGCGTTGTAGCCAACATGGCGGGGTTTTTTGCTCTAACAAATCCGGGAGACAAGATATTCGCCCTCTCAATCCCCTCTGGAGGTCACATAAGTCACGAAAAGTATTCTGCCGCAGGCTTGAGGGGTTTGCAGATAGTACATTACCCTTTTGACGCTGAAAGGATGAACATAGACGTTGACGAAACTAAAAAGCTTGCGGAGAAAGAGAAACCGAAACTTTTCGTGTTAGGTGGAAGCCTTTTCCTGTTTCCGCATCCGGTCAAAGAGATTTCGGAAATCGCTGCTGAAATTAACGCAAAAGTCATGTACGACGGAAGCCACGTTCTTGGGCTTATAGCGGGAGGCAAGTTCCAAAGTCCGATAGAGGAGGGAGCTGATGTTTTAACGGCATCTACTCACAAAACGTTTTTTGGTCCGCAGAGAGCCATAATCGCTTGCAGAGAGGAGTTGGCAGAGAAAGTTGATAGAGCCGTTTTTCCCGGAGTCGTGAGCAATCACCATTTAAATACCTTAGCCGGATTGGTTGTCGCTGCGTTGGAATTCAAAGAGTTCGGGAAAGATTATGCTGAGCAGACTGTCAAAAATGCGAAAAGGCTTGCGGAGAAATTGGCTGAAGAGGGTTTAAAGGTTTTAGGAGAAGATCTCGGCTTTACCGAATCGCACCAAGTGGCTGTGGATGTTAAAAAACAAGGAGGGGGAGCAAAAATCGCTAAGAAGCTTGAAAGAGCCAACATAGTTCTGAACAAAAACCTACTACCTTGGGACTCGATTAAAGATACCGAAAATCCCTCGGGAATAAGAATCGGAGTTCAGGAGGTCACGAGGCTTGGTATGAAGGAAGATGAGATGGACGTTATAGCTAAGCTGATAGCCGATGTAATCTTGGACAGGAGAAGCGTCGAAAGTGTGAGAGAAGATGTTATCTCTTTAAAGAGGGAATTCAGTAAAGTAAAGTACACTTTTGAAGAGCACGAGGCTTACGAGTTTTTGAGAATTTAACCACTCCACAGAAAATTATATCAAAGAGAGAATTTTTAATATTTAGATATGACCCACCACGACGTTTTAATGACAGGCGAAGCGTTAGTTGGAGAGGGAAACGAGGTTGCTCACGTAGATATTTTGATAGGTAGGAGAGACGGGCCGGTTGGAATAGCTTTTGCGATGGCTTTAGGAGCCCCATCTCAAGGACACGGGGGTCTTACGGCTATAATAGCTCCGAACTTGGCTGTTAAGCCGCCAACAGTAATAGTTCCGACCGTGACGATAAAGAACATGAAGCAGGGCGAACTTATCTTCGGACCCGCACAAAAAGCTGTTGCTGATGCCGTGGCTGATGCAGTGAAGGAGGGAATAATTCCAAAGGACAAAATAGACAAGTGGTGCATCGTTGCCAACGTCTTCATCCATCCGGCAGCTGAGGATAAAAAGAAGATCTACGAGTACAACTACCAAGCCACGAAGCTGGCTATAGAAAGAGCTGTGAAGAATCTGCCCACTCCTGAAGAAGTGGAAGAAAAGAGGAAGGAAGCGAAGCATCCGTTTGCCTAACCCACTATTTTTTCGTAGTCTTTTTCGACTTTCCTCAAAAACGCATCTTTGTAGCCCTTCACGTAAGCTAAAAGCGTCGCTCCACCCATTCCAACTCCTTCCTTAACAAAACCTTCTTCGTAAGCTCTCAATCCTTCCTTGCTCGAATTTTTGAGTAGGGGATCTACAGCCACAACATTCGCGTCTTCTGGAGTAATGCCGACTATGTCGGCTGTTCTGTCCTTAGCTATGTATTTCGTGGTGGCTATGTTCACCTCGAATTTCTCTTCGAAGAGCTTGATGAGGTTCGCTATGGCTGCCATCTGAGTTCCACCGGCTAAAACAACTGGTTTTTCGCTGCCTAAAGCCACTCCTAAAACTCCGATCATCACTGGATCTCCAACCTTAGCAATTATTTCGAGGGGGTCTTCCGAATTTACTCTGCTCGCTGCTTTCTCGATAACCTTCATCTTTATCTCAACGGGATTTTCCGGCATGCTTGACGAAACCTTCGGCTCTTTTCCGAGAACTTTTAAAACAGCTCCGGCAGTTGTTGTTCCTGCAGGAATACTTTCCGCAATCATCAAACAGTCGGAATTCTTAGAAACTTCCTTACCGAAAATTTTGGCGTAATCGAAAGCCTCCTCAACACTTTCAATGCTCATAGCGTCTCTTTCGTATATGTTTTCTCCAACCGGAGCGTTTATAGACACGTAGGGAATTTTCGGTTTGATCATTAGCCCCGAATCGACAACGAAGAGCTGCGGTTTGACGAGTCTGAGGGCTGTGTAGGTGATTAAAGCTGGAGTTGGCTTTCCGTCTGGTGTAGCTGGAGGGAAGGGAATACTTTTGCATTTTCCGTAGTACAAGAGCTCCGCATCAGCCGGTGGGGTGAACTTTATCAAATCCGGATTTGCTCCAGCCACCGTGATTCCCGGAATTTCCGCTGTCTTCGTGTTTCCTATGCACAAAACGAAGCTGACATTTCCTTTTAACAGATCCGTGAAGTCTTTTCCCTTCAAAACCTCGTACATGGGAGGTTGAAGGATTGAGTGGGGAAAAACGTTTGCGTTTGTAATACATACGTAATTCGAATTAACCGAGGGCGAAGTGCACACCTTTCTCAACGAGCATTGAAAGAAAAGCCGTCACTATTCCGAAGGCTGCCATCTTAGCAAATGAAAGGGCTAAATTTTCCTTTGAGAGCTTCCCCAGGTATAGCCCTATCAGCCCAAGAGCCACCGTTGTGAGGGCTATCGAAACGAGGGTTGCGAAGAACGGACTTGCGTTCAACATCAACGCAAAGAAGAAGGGTAGAACAACTATAACGCTGCCGAAAATCGTAGAAACACCGTCAATGAGGCTTTTTTTCAAAACTTTTCTCCTGACACTCTTGTAGATTTCAGTTTCCTTTAAATTCTTAAGCATAGCTCTCTCTATCTTGATTATCTGCATTTCCTCTTCAATTCTCTCGGCTGTGAAGGCTCCGAATACGTTGGACAGACCGTTAGCAACTCCTCCACCGATTCCGGCAGCTATTATAATCGATATTTCCGCCCCAGATGCTCCTATGACAACTCCAAGGGTTGAAAGGGAGCCGTCTATGAAGCCTCTAACGAGCTGCCTCTCCACAAAGTGAGTTGCAAATTCTTCTTTTATTCTTTTTCATTCCTCAGCTTAGCAGCTATGTTATCGAACTTCCTACTCACCTCCTCGCCGAAAAGTTTCGTGAGAACTTTATGAAGCTCCTCTTCGGCGAGGATGTCCTCTATAATTTTCTCGACTTCGTAGATTCGAAAGCCGAATCTCCTTTCTATGTACGTTAGGGGCATGAAGAGTACTTTGCCTTTGTACTCTATGGCTGGAGACGTCAGCTTTTTCACGTTCCCGGTTTTCAGCAAATAGCTTATGAGATTGCTGTGTAAGAACTCATCGCTTTCATAGTTCCCGTCGAGGATCGAATATTCCTCAGCTTCATCCAGCTCCTTTTCCGCGCAGATCTTGTAGTATTCGACGAAAAGCTTCTCTATCAAATCCTCCCATCTCCCGATTCTGTCCACGAGTTCGATCAGCTTTCTGTTAGTCGGATTTTCGCGAAGAGCATTTAAAAGCTGGGATTTTGCGTTCTGAACTCTCGGATAAATGATGTGCTCGTAAAGGTCTCTTTCAAGAATGTTAGCTTGGTAAAAACCTCTCTCAGCATCCCACTCTATCCACTTCTGCACTCTTAAAGCCACTTCGTGCATTAACTCATCTATCGCTTTTTTCGAAAGCATATCAAATGAAAAATACTTAAAGATCTTTATTCGACTTTCGCTCGATGAGTGGCAGCGTACTTTACTTCTCCTTCACTGGCAATTCGAAAAAAATTGCCAAAACTCTCGCTGAAGAAGTTAAAGCGAAGCTCATCGAAATTAAGCCGGTTCTAAATCCTCCGTACATTTTCTGGCTTTCTTTGTCCTTCTTTCCCTTGCTCGGATTTCCGGTTAAAGATGTTAGAATTAGGGACTACAGAGTGGCTGTTTGCTTCCCGAAGTGGACCTTCAACTGTCCTCCGATAACGGAGCTTCTTAAAGAAGGCGTTTTTAGGGGAAAAAAGGTATTCCTGTTCATCTCCTATGCTGGATGGAAAGAGAAGGAATACGCCGATTTTTATGAGAAACTCTTCGAAAGTTTCGGAGCGAAAGTTCAGCTTGTGGAACTCGTTAAAAGAGACGAATTAAAGAGCTCTCAGATAGTCAGGTTTAAGAACCTCTGGATGCTCTAAAGCGAAATCTATCTGTTTTAGCAACTTTTCTTTCTCTTCGGGAAGGTTCGCTTTCAGGGGGAGATAGTTCGAAGCGTGATTGGCTCTGAAGACTGTTTTGTATTCGAGCTGTTCCACAATTCTCCTAAGCTCAAGTAACAGCTCTCTCTTGTTCAACAGCTCGAACTCGCCTCTCAAAACTTTTCTGTGGAGTGGAGTACCTTCGACGACGATCAGTGTTAAAAAGGCTGTGTAGTGGGGTTTCATCTCGTTTAGGAGTTTCGCCGTATTGATCGCATGCTCCTCGCTTCTTTTCCTCCCACCGAGTCCGAGTACGGCTGTAACCGAAAGCATCATTCCGTTTTCTATCGCCTTTCTTCCGGCTCTGAGTATTTCTCTGCTCGTCGCGCCTTTCTTAACATCTTTTAAAACCGCATCGTCTCCAGATTCCACTCCAAGGTAAATCAGCTTTAAACCATTGTTAGCGAGTTCAGCAATCTCCTCGTCACTCTTCTCAAGAACATCCATTGGCGTTGCGTATATCGAAATCCTTTCAAGTTTGGGGAAAGCTTTCTTCGCCATCGAAATGATCTTAAGAAGCTTTTCCGTGGAAATGCAAAAAGCATTCCCGTCTGCAATGAACATCCTTCTTGCATCGGGGTAAAATTCCTTTAAAATTAGCAAATCTCTTCGAATCTCCTCCAAACTTTTCTCTCTGAACTTTTTCATCTTGTAAGATCCGCAGAAGGTGCATTTATTGTGGGAGCAGCCTATTGTGGCTTGAAGGATTACGCTTTTGGCTTCACTCGGTGGTCTGAAAAGCGGCAAATCGTAGATCACAAAAAACGATCTTGCCAATTGCTAAAAAGGGTATCGTTTGACCATGGTCGAAACATGATTAATAATATTAAAAGCCAGAGTAAGTATTAAGGTGCGTTAAAATGATGGGTTTGAAAAAGGTAATTCTCAAGCTCTGGCATCCCAACTGTTGGAGTATCGAATCTACTAAAGATCACCCTCGCGTATGTTTGATTTCTAACGGGTTATTCAAGCTTGAGAATGAAGTAAGAGCAAATTTCCACCTTGTCGCTGAAAGCTACGAGGATCTAAAGGAGTTCATCGAAGATATAGAGAACTACAGCGAATACGCTCACGAAGTTTACGTAATAGGAAAGAACGATCTCGAAGCGGACATACATGCGAGATTTCCACCCCACACAACTTTCTACGAAAAAGTTTTCTCCCTTGAGTTCATGCCTATGAGAATTTCCATATCAAACGGATTCGAGTACTGGGTAATTCTCGTTGATAAGGAAAAGCTGAGCGAGACTTTGAACAAACTCATGGAACTCGAAGATATTGAGGTGGAGGTTTTGAGCATAACGAATCTTCGCTCCTTGGAAGATGAGAGGGTTGAAGACGTTATAGGGGAAATTCTCAGGAGTCTTTCGATGAAACAG
>WAQS01000269.1 GCA_015520115.1 Ferroglobus sp. | reverse complement strand
TTTTTCTCGTGGAAAACGAGGGAAACATAAGGCTCGTCTCTTCTCTACCGAAAAAATACGTTGCTATAGTTAGTTTGGAAAAAATCTTACCGGAAGACGAGTTTTGCTTAAAATCGATCCTCGTTCAGGCAGCTTTTGCTGGGGTTTTTCCTCCAGCTTACGTAAACGTGAACAAGCCCAATAAAGATCAGGAGTTCCACGTAATATTTCTCGACAACGGAAGGACTTCTGATGAGCGATTTAGAGAAATCCTCCTCTGCGTAAAGTGCGGAAGGTGCCAGCTTGAATGCCCGATCTTTCAGCTTTTCGGTGTGAACTGGGGAGGAGTTTACGGAGGTCCTATGGGAAGAGTTTTAAGCTACCTGATAACCAAAAGAGCCGGAGAAGACGTTTTTCTCTGCACAGCATGCAAAAAATGCGATTATGTCTGTCCTATGGGAATAGAACTTTCGAAAATGGTTAGAAGAATAAAAATGGACGTGAGGAGAAGTTGGAGCTAATTCAGAGAGGTCGTTGCCCCCTCTTCAGCTGAAGTTGCGAGCTTGGAGTACTTTGCCAAGAAACCTCTATGCTTAATTTCCTTGGGCTTCCATTTCTCTCTCCTCTCTCTCAATTCCTCCTCTTCGATTTTCACGTTAAGCCTTCTGCCCGGAATGTCTATCTCAATTGGATCTCCATCTTCTATCAACGCGATCGTTCCTCCGACCAAAGCTTCCGGAGTAACGTGTCCAACAGCCGGTCCTCTCGTTGCTCCGCTGAACCTTCCGTCCGTTATCAAAGCGACTCTCTCCAATCCCATTCCGCTAATAGCTGCTGTTGGTAAAAGCATTTCCGGCATTCCCGCAGCTTTCGGACCCATGTACCTTATCACCACTACATCTCCCTCCTCGATTTTTCCTCCGAGTATTGCATCTAAAGCATCTTTCTCAGAATCGAAAACTTTCGCTTCTCCTTCAAATTTTCTCATCTCTTCTTCAACAGCCGCAGCTTTTATCACCGCCTTTCCCAAATTACCCTTAAGGATTGCTATTCCACCCTCCTTGCTCAGAGGTTTTTCCGGAGAGGCAATTATGTCTCTTCCCCTCGCAAAAGCTTTCTCGGCGATTTCGTATAGTCTCTTTCCGCTTACCGTCATCTCGTTGTGGAAGTACTCCTTCGCCTTTTTTATTATCATCGGCACCCCTCCACTTTCGTCCAAGTCTACAACCATCTCATCACTTGCCGGATCTAAAGCAACTAAGTGCGGGGTTTTTCTGCTTATCTCATCGAATTTGTCGAGTTCGATTTTTATTCCTGCCTCTTTCGCTATAGCTGGGAGATGAAGAACTGTGTTAGTCGAGCCGCCGATCATCATGTCCATCGTTATGGCGTTCTCGAAGCTGTTCTCGTTGATTATATCCAAGGGTTTTACATCCTGCTTAACCAATTCGACGACCCTCTTTCCTGCCTCCTTGGCTAATCTCAGCTTTCTTGACGAGCCGCAAGGGGATGTGGATGTGTAGGGCAAACTCAAACCGAGAGTTTCGGTTAATATCTGCATTGTGTTAGCTGTATAAAGCCCCTGACAGCTTCCGCAGTAAGCGGCACAATAGTTTTCGTAGAGCTTTAGCTCTTCCTCACTCAGCTCTCCAGCTTTGTACATTCCAGCTGCTTCGAAAGCGTGCTTTATCGACAGCTTTTTTTCGTTGAGCTTTTCAGGCAGCATGGGGCCGGAGGTAACGACTATGGAAGGAATGTTCAGCCTCATCACAGCCATCAGCATTCCCGGAACTATCTTATCGCAGCTTCCCACAACCACAAGCCCATCGAACTGATGAGCTTCAACCATCGCCTCAATTGAATCGGCGATAATCTCTCTCGATGGTAGGGAGTAGCTCATCCCCTTATGCCCCATCGCAATTCCGTCGCATATTCCTATCACCCCAAACTCGAAGGGTACTCCTCCTGCCGAAGCGATCCCAAGCTTTACGAACTGGGTTAGCCTATCCAAGCTCATGTGTCCCGGCACAATTGTGTTGTAGGCGTTTGCTATTCCGATGAACGGCTTTTCGAAATCGTCGTCGGTCAAACCTAAAGCCCTTAGAAGAGCTCTGTGAGCAATTCTGTCAACTCCCTTCTTTACGACATCACTTCTCATGTCTTTCAAATTCGCAGACCCATTTAAAAACTAATCGAACCTCAAGCCAAGGGGTTTTAAATTGTTGATTTTTGCGAGATTTATCAGCATCGGTGTGAGCTTTTCAACGATTCTCGAATTTTTCAGTTCTCCAAAGTCTAAAGCCCGCAAACCCTCTATTTTGTTTACAACATCCATAACAACTTTTTTCGCTTTTGCATCATCTGAACAAACCAGAACGTCCCAGCTAAATTTTTCCTCCAAATTTGCAAATCTCTTAGCCGGAATGTTGTTGAAAGCAGAAACGACAAAACTTTCGGAGAGAATCGAAGCAAGTTTTTCTGCAGCCGAACTTCCATCAATTTCAACGTAATGAGCAAAACCGTTTTCGAACCGCATAGGGACGAGGGGAGAGACGACTATTTTTTCAGATAAAGCATTTTTGAGCTTTTCAGCAGTTTCGAAAGCGTGTTCCCAAGGAATAGTAATTATCGAGACGTCAGAAATTTTAGCAGCTTTTTCATTTTCAACCCCGATTATTCCCCCTCCCCCGAATTTTTCGGCAACTTCGTTGTACTCTTCAGCGAGCTTTTTAGCCTTCTCCTCTTTTCTCGACCCAACAAAAACGTCAAAACCGGCGAGATTGAGCCTTATCGCGAGTCCTTTTCCCAAGTTTCCAGTTCCTCCCAGTATCGAAATTTTCATGGAGGCAAAAAAGCTTGAGGAATTAAAACGTTAACGGAATATTTTTATCTCCTCTCAAAGTCTCCAAGCTGATGATCGTGGATTTCCACGTTCACGTTTACGAAAAGCCTTGGCACCCTTGGGTTATGGAATACCTCAAAAAAATGAACCCCAGTTTTGATTTCGAGATGAGCAAAGAAAATCTGCTTAAAATCTTGGATGATGCTGGAGTGAATTACGCTGTCATTCTCGCCGAAGACGCTCCGGCGGTGACTGGAGTTGTGACGAATGAGTTTGTGGCTAAATTTTGCGAGGGTGAAGAGAGGCTGATTCCCTTCGCTTCTCTAAATCCGAAGACTTCCACCGTTGAAGACTTGGAAAAAGCTTACGAGCTTGGATGCAGGGGTTTAAAGCTTCTGCCATCTTACATGTTTTTCTACCCCAACGACAGAGAGATCTACAAATTCTACGAGAAAGCAGCGGAATTGAAGATGCCGGTAATGTTTCACACCGGCACATCCGTCTTCAAAAACGTGAGGCAAAAATATGCGGATCCGATTTATTTGGATGACGTAGCAACGGACTTCCCGGACTTAAAAATAATTTTAGCTCACTCCGGGAGAGGAATGTGGTACGAGAAGGCTTTCATGCTTGCGAGGATTCACGAGAACGTTTATCTCGAAATTTCCGGATTGCCTCCTAAGAGATTGCTCTATTACTTTCCGAGGATAGAGGAAGTGGAGGACAAGGTGATTTTTGGCAGCGACTTTCCCGGAGCTAACATAAAGGAGAACATAAGAATTATAAGATCTCTTCCAATAGGTAGGAGAGTTAAAGAGAAGATTTTGGGAGTCAACGCAGCTAAAATTCTCGGATTGAAAAATAAGTAGGTCTATTATCGAAGCTCAATTACAACTCTCCGAGAACTCATTTTCGCAGTCGTTATGGCATTGAAGCGATAAACGATCGAAGTTTTGAACGAGGTTAAGTTTCAGCTGACAATCGCGGAGTTCGTATGGGCTCTTTTTGAAAAACCGTAAGTTGCTAAATTAAGAGTGCTTCACTCCAGAATGTGAAGCCAATCTTTTTATGTTTTTTGTAAAAATATCATCCATGGAGGAAATTCAAGCTTTGATTTTAGCCACGATTTTCGGAGGAATCGTCGGCTACGAGAGGATGAAGGTTCACAAACCGGCAGGACTGAGAACGCACATGCTCGTAGCTCTTGGCTCTTGCTTATTCATGATTATCTCAACGAAATTCTTTGGAGACCCGGCAAGAATAGCAAGTGGAGTTGTTTCTGGAATAGGATTCATCGGAGCAGGTACAATAATTGCTGAAAGGAGAGAAACAACTAAGATTGTCGGAATAACGACAGCAGCAAGTTTGTGGGTTACCGCGGCGATAGGCATGAGCGTGGGGATGGGAGAGTATGGGATTGCTGCAATAACGACGCTGCTAACCTTCCTGATTCTTCAGCTTAAGAGAGTTGAAAAGGATTAAATTAGAGTTTTAACTCTCTTTACGATTTCTGGCATTATCTCTCCGGCTTTTCCTCTTATCACAACATCGAAGATATGGTCTTTCATCGTAGGCTCCAGATTTACTATTATCAGCTTAGCCCCGTGCTCCTTAGCTATTACAGGTAAATACGCTGCTGGATATACTACAAGTGAAGATCCGACGACTATGAACACGTCAGCCCTCCTGCTTTCCTCCATCGCCTCGCTTAAAACGTTCGAAGGAAGAGGTTCTCCGAAGAAGACGACTCTTGGTTTCAAGTAGATTGAGCCGCACTCGCATCTGATTTTGTCCATCTCTCCTCTCTCCAGAAATTTCTCTATCTCTTCCCACTTGTAGGTTTTTCCGCAGTCTAAGCAGTCTACGTACTGCATTGAGCCGTGCAATTCGAGAACTCTTTTACTTCCGGCTCTTTGATGGAGCATGTCGATATTTTGGGTTATGACAGCTTTAACGAGCCCCATCTTTTCCAGTTCGGCTATCGCATAATGAGCTGGATTTGGCTGAGCTTTAACCTTGACTATCAGCTCCCTCGAAAATTCCCAGAACTTCCTCGGGTTTCTTCTGAATCCGTAAATCGAAGCAACCTCGTCCGGATCCCATCTTCTCCACAAACCGTCATTTCCTCTGAAAGTTGGAATTCCGCTTTCAGCCGAAACTCCGGCTCCGGTAAAAACAACACCATGCTTCGCTTTTGCAATGATCTTCGCAGCCTTTTCAATTTCGTCGAAGCTCTCCATGTGCTAACTTTCGAAGAAACTCTATTTATAATTTCATTTATTGCGGTTTTGTGGTGCTGCATCGTTAAGAATAGAAAGCCTAACGAGCTGTTTGAGATTCAATTCTAAGAAACTAAAATTAGATTACGTGCACATGGCGTTCAAAAAAATTCGAAGATTTGCGAGGTTATTTATTACTCTGTAAAATCGAGGGAAGCAACAGCGCGCAGGGAGATGAGATATATTTCGCGTAATGAATGAGCGTAATTGATCACCAACGTGT
>WAQS01000268.1 GCA_015520115.1 Ferroglobus sp. | reverse complement strand
GGTGATTTAGGGTTATGGCAAAGGTAATAGAGGCAATATATGAAAATGGAGTTTTCAAACCTCTTGAAAAAGTGGATTTAAAGGAAGGTGAGATCGTAGAGATTGAGATAAAAGAAAAGAGAATCGGTGATAGATTTTATCGGGTATTGGAAGAACTCGAGAAAAGGGCTCCAAAGGTTCACAGTGCCTTCAAAGTTTTAGAGGAGATCAGGAATGATCGTTATTGACACGTCAGTACTCGTCGATTACGTATTTGAGGAAGATGCTACGAGAAACAATACAGCCAAAGAAACCCTCAAGCTCGTGAAGGGTCTCAGAGTGTTTGCACCGAGAATTCTCCTTATCGAGTTTGTGGCTGTGGCAAGAAGGTTAGGTATGGCTATTTCTAAGCTCGATGTTGTTAGGTTAACGGCAGATTTTGTTTTACTCTCAGAAGATACGATATTTGACGAAGCGTTCAAGATAGCAGAACGTGTTCATCCGAGAGCCGCAGATGCTTACTTCATAGCCACAGCTAAAATAACGAACTCAATCCTGATAACGAACGACAAGGTTATGGCAAAGAATGCTAAAAAAGCTAACATTGAAGCTTATTACCTGATAGAAGAATTTGATAAAGCTGTAAACGGGATAAAAGAATTACAGAAGCTTTAGTATCGACCAGACTTGATAAATCCCGAACAGCGCGGTTGGAATCAAAGCTGAGATGAATGCTTTTTTCAATTCAGTTTCCATTGCGTGTTTTATTGCGAATAGTTTTTATTAAAAATAAATGTATGCACTGAATGCGGTAAGGATTTGGATATGACGAGGTAAATTAAGCGGATGGCTACTGGGTGCGAGATAGGTTGCGGGAGCAGTTATCGGCACGGAGGCGGCGTTATGGTAGCAAAAAATGTTAAAATTGAGAAAATCAAAGAGTGGAAATTGATAGCGTCAATATTCTTTCCGATTTCTTTTCTCTTCGTTTTTATTGCTTACTTAATGGCGTACGTTTTCAAGGAGAAGATTCTCGATCTCACGCTTTATGTCACCACGTACTTCATAGGATTTGCGGCTGGATATTATATGACGGAAAAGATAACGAAGTTCGGCGAATGGTTAGCTCATGCCGAAGGTCAGCCGAACATGAGAAAGTGGTTTTTAATGGGCTGGATACTTGGCTATTTTGTCGCGATTTCCGTTTCTTACGTTTACGCCACTTTATACGAAATAGAATACACACTCGACAACTGGCTGATAGGATGGAGATTGCTGTTTAGCTCTACAACCTTCATGGGATTTTTCGGAAGATCCGGTTTCTATATTTACAAGAAAACTGGAGAAGCTCTCGGCGAGTTATGAAGGATGCCAATAAATAGATAAAAAAATTAATCTTGGGCGAGCTCTTTCGGCTTGTAATGTTTTACGAGCTTGTCTAAGAACTCTTCGAAATCGATTTTCTGGAGAATGCTCCAGTCGAAAGGCTTCGCTTCTCTCTCTTCTAAGTAAAGGGAGTGGGTGGGACAAACGGCTATGCAAGAGCCAAAACCGTCGCAGAGACTTTCGTCTTTCAGTCTGACTTTTCCATCCTTTAACTCCAGAGCCTTAGTTGGGCAGGATTCAACGCACCTTCCACATCCTATGCAAGTTTCCTCGTTTACCGCGATTATCAGACGCTTCACTTTAGAACCCCCTATGCGCTTTTCTCTCCGCTTCTATCATGCTCTCATCTATAACTCCAGAGTACTCCTCAACCTTTCCGCTAACTCTAACTATAAACTTTTTAGCGTTTTTCTCACCTTTCTCCCTCTCTACCATCATGTGCAGCGCATGGCAGCACGGCACTTCCATCGTGTAGACCTCTATTTCGTCGAAAACCCCTTCCTGCATGAGGAGCTTGATTTTCTCGTAAATTCTCTTAGGATCTTCAAGCATCGGACACCCTATCAATATTGGCTCTTTTCCAAATTTCTCTGTAAGTTCTTTATTAACCAATACCGCACAGTCAGCAGCGATCGTTATCTTGTCGCTGTTCAGGAAGTCCGCTCTCGGATGCACCAACATTATTTTTACCGGCCACTGTCTCATGAAAGGGACTACCCCCTCTTTATAGTTATCTGTTTTCCCGAACTCTTTCAATAGGTTTAAGTTCTATGAAATGGGTTAGTTGAGAAAATGAAAAATCTTAACGAGATCGTTGAAGCCGTAAGGAATTACCCGGGAGTCGTGAGGAAAAAGTACGCTGGTTACTTTTCGAAGCTTGTTAAAGCCGAATTTTACGGAGAAGATGCCGCCTACATGAAATTCGGAGAAGAGTACATAATTTTAGCCACGGATAGCATATGGCATAAGGTTATTGAAGCTGATCTCTACTGGGCGGGCTTTGTGTCCATATTAGTCAATGTTCACGACATCTACGCAATGGGTGGAAAACCCTTAGCTGCGCTAAATGTTGTTTCTGCAAGAAGCAAAGAGGAAATGAAAGAAATTGCGAGGGGAATCAGAGATGCCTGTGAAAAGTTCGATGTAAAAATTGTAGGAGGACACATACATCCGGATGCGAAGGTGCCATCTATCGATGTGTCGATGATTGGTGTTGCAAAGAGCATACTGAGATCCGACACAGCTAAGACTGGAGACAGAATAGTTTTTGCAGCGGATATAGAGGGAAAACCTCATCCTAAGCTCATATACAATTTCGACTCGACAAAGAAGAGCAAAGATGTTTTGAGAAATCAGTTTGAATCGATGGTTGAAATAGCTGAAAAAAAGCTTGCTAACGCTGCAAAGGACGTCAGCAACGCCGGGCTTCTTGGAACGATAGCGATGATGATGGAGGTTAGCGGGAAAGGATGTAAAATTTTTGTTGACAGAATCTTCAAGCCGAAAAACGTGAGTTTCATTCAGTGGATCCTCTCTTATCCAGCCTGCGCTTTCGTTGTGACAACGAAGAATGAAGAAGAAGTTATTGAGATTTTTGAAAAGCACGATCTTACCGCGGAAGTGATAGGCATCGTTACTGACGACAAAAAAGTGCTCCTTAAAAGCGAGGGAGACGAAGCATTACTCTTCGATCTGAATTTGGAAAGCGTTCTTGATATCAGAGAATGAACGAGAGAACGTATATCAGAACATCTCCGACGAAAAAGGCGACGATCAGCCC
>WAQS01000267.1 GCA_015520115.1 Ferroglobus sp. | reverse complement strand
AGTAAAGCAGCTCCGGCTCTGTAAACATCCCTCTCATCAACTCCGTGGTAGATTAAAAGCCACCCCTTTTCCGTTTTTATGGGAGGCGGTCCAGCTCCCACCTTCTTTTCCTCCCACTTCTCTTCAGGCTCCAGAACTTTTCTACTTTCCCTGATTACTCCCGGAACGTCAAAAATTGCGAATCTTATCTCTGGCTTATCCAGATTTTCGCTCAACCACTTAGCTGGTCGATGTAACGCTGCAAATTTTCCGTTAAACTTCTCAGGGAAAAGGACGAGGTTCCTCTCCTCAGCGTCATGAGGCGTGACAATACCGAGTCTTCTGAAGTTTTCAAAGTCTTTTGTAACAGCTACGGCACACTTGGAAAAAGCCTGCTCAGGCTTTGGAATTCCAAACTTCTTTCTTATCCCGAAAGGAGGGGCTGGAGTTATCGTCGTTACGTAGGTGAAGTAATATTCGCTGTTTATCTGAGTGACTCTTGCATCCTCTATCGACAGCTCCCAGAGCTTCAAATCCGGCTCAAAAACGGGTTTATCTTTCCTCTCAATCAAATTTAGCTCTTTATCAAAAATTGCCAGACCGAGTCTCGAAATGTAATTTACGTATTCTCCAACCGCCCGATAGAAAACGTAGATCTTGTCGTCCTTTAAAGCAACTCCGGGATTGAAAGTGGCTAAAGCCTCCCAGTCATCACCTCTCGGCTCTATAATTGGGTTCTTTCTATGCCTTTTCAGTTTCATCAAGAAATACTTGTTGTTCGGATTAAAAACTTTTTAAGAGAAATCTCGAAAGTTTGAAGCGAGTGATACAAAAATGAGATTTACCATTTCTGCAGCAGATATCTGCACTTTTTGAGACCACCAAACTTCGATCGATACTCAGATTACAAAAGGGGATTGCGAAGTTCAAAACCTTTGCGAGGTGTTCAAATCTAAACGGCGGAAATCTTACTTGCACTCCCCACTCATAGTATCCGATCAGCCCAATTCCAAATCTCGTCCTATTTCATAAACGAGCTCGACAACCTAAGCTAAAACTTCGAAAAGCTTAAATTTTCGTCAACCTTTTTGCATTTATGGTTGACTATAAAAAAGTACCGCTCATAATCGCTTCGACTTTGATAATCGCTGCTTCAGCCCAGATGAACTTCAAACTCGGTCCAGTTCCCTACACAATGCAAAACTTCGGAGTTATGCTTGCCGGCTTCTTATTAGGAAGGCAGGGATTTTTAGCTGTTCTCCTGTATCTCGCTCTTATAGCTCTCGGTTTGCCATTTGCAGCCGGCGGTGGAGGATTGGGAGTCCTTCTTGGTCCAACTTCCGGCTTTCTTTACGGCTTCGTAATCTCTGCTTTTCTCGCGGGAATTTTCAGAGAGATCGTATGGAAGAAGGGAGACAAAAAAGAAGTTGCTCTGCTTTGGCTTTCTACTCTCCTCGCATCCATTCCTATTTACCTGCTCGGCTTTGCGGTATTTTACAAATTCGCACTTTCTAACGAAAAACTTCTTCAATGGGCAAGTAAAGCAGCGGAATACTTCGGATTTCACACATCTTCAATTTTCATGTTGCTATTTTTCTCCACCATCCTAATCTTCCTCCCTCAAGATTTCTTCGTCGACCATTTACTTGCGGTGCTCGTTTTCAAGTACGTATGGGAAATGCTTAAAGAGAGGGGAGTGGAAATTGATAGAAGTTAACGTCGATAAATACGTTTACCCGAACGGAGAGGTCGGATTGAAAAATTTAAGGCTCGAACTCTACGGAAACGAGATCGTAATCGGTTCAACTGGAAGTGGGAAAAGTACCTTGCTAAAGCTTCTGAACGGTTTAATCCCGAATTTTTACGGAGGAGAGCTTAAAGGATTCGTGAAAATTTTCGGTGAAAAGCCTAATCCGAGGGATGTTGCTTACGTGAAACAAATTCCTGAGGAAAGCATAACATGTTTGAGAGTGAAAGAGGAACTGACGTTTCCTTTAATCCAGAGAGGTATGAAGAGATCGGCAGCTCTGAAAGAGGCTGAGAAAGTTGCTGAAGAGTTGAGAATTGGACATCTGCTTGAGAGGTACACCTTCGAGCTATCAACTGGCGAGCTTCAGCTTGTTGAAATAGCTTCCGCAATTCTCTCCAATTCGAAGCTCATTGTTCTTGACGAGCCCTTCGCTCATCTGAGCGAGAGGAACGCAAAAAGAATAATCGAAATTCTAAAAGATGAGAGGGTGGTCGTTGCGGAACACAGGATAGAATTCTCTGATTATTTCGAGAGAACAATTGATCTTGGATTTGTTAAGCGGGAATTTCCCGAATTAAAAGGTGAGATAGGAAAGGTGATACATGATGGGAGTCTGAAAATCAGAGAAGGAGAAATCGTGGCTGTTATCGGAGAAAACGGAGCGGGAAAAACTATGTTGCTAAAAAAGCTTGCAAAAGAGATGAGAGGTCTCGATGTCGGGATAGTTCTTCAGAACCCCGCATACCACCTCACGGGAAGAAGAGTAAGGGAAGAGGTCGGAAAGTACCTCTCAGAGTTTGAGCTTGAAGGAATAGCCGAAAGACATCCCCAATCCCTCAGCGTCGGACAGATGAGGAAAGTTGCCATTGCAAAGACTTTTAAGCATGAAGTTCTTCTTCTTGACGAACCCACCGCTGGTTTGGACGTGAATTTCAGAGAAAAACTGCTTTATTTGCTTAGGAAGCACAAAAAAACAGCGGTAATAGCGACCCACGATTTAAAGCTCGCAAAATGTTGCGATAGAGTTGTGGAGTTATGATAGTCGAAAACCTAAAGGAGGGTTTTAAAGAAGGAAATCTCGAAGGAAGGTGCGTTCTTCTCTCTTCCCTCTTTCTATCCTCTTCAATATACATCTCCGGTTTTAACGTTCTAATTTCTCTATGCTCGATAGCGATTTCTGCAGCATTCTCCAAAGGAAAAGTCCTCAGGTTTATTTTTGGATTTCTTCCAGTAATAGTCCTCCTTTTCGTATCCTCCCTCATCTCAGGATTCAACGTCCTTATCGCTTTCATAGGAATTCTTTGTTCCGGAGCTTTGATTACCTCCTCAAAGTACTCCGAAATTGTTGGGGCATTAATCTACTTCAGATTCCCGGAAAAGTTCGTCAGCTACGTGGGAATATCCTTAGCTTTGCTGCCAACAGTTATCAACGATCTCGAAAACGTGAAATTTCTCTACGGAAGAAGCGTGAAAGAGTACTATTCAATTCTTAAGGCGTTCGTGGCAGCGGTGATAATAAGATCCCTCAGTTTGGGAGAGACGCTCTATAGCAAGGGTTTTACCGAAAAAATTTACTACGAGGTTAGAAAACCGAACGCTATTGACCTCGCTCTCCTCTCGTTATCTTCTCTTTTATTCCTCTCCACAGTTCTTCAACCTCTTCTCTTTCAGAGCATCTGAAGTATCTCACTCCCCTCTTCTCTACTAAGTTGTTGGAGAGGAGAAAGTCCGCATGAGCTATAGTTTCCGTCATCGCAAGAAATATCTGCT
>WAQS01000266.1 GCA_015520115.1 Ferroglobus sp. | reverse complement strand
TTAAATCCCTGCACGACAGCGCATTCCTCTATCGCTGGATGCTTTAGTAAAGCGTTCTCGACTTTAACCGGAGAAACCCAGAGCCCTCTTGTTTTTATCAAGTCGTCGGCTCTTCCATAATATCTGTAAAATTTACCCTCTCTGACGAAGGTATCTCCCGTGTCGTACCATTCTCCAAGAAAGGTCTTCTTCGTTTTGTCGTGTTTTTCCCAGTAAAAAGCAGCCACCGAATCGCCCTTAATTAAAAGCTTTCCCGGAACGCCATCTTTGACTATTTCGTTCCCCTCTTCATCAACGAGCTTGACTTCCCACCCGGGCATAACGACTCCGGTGTAGCCGGGCTTAACTTTTCCCGGATAATGCCCAATGAATGCATACAAAGCTTCAGTAGATCCTATATGCTCAACAATCTCAACTCCGAACTTCTCTTTGAATTTGTGCCACACCGCCTCGGGCAAAGGTTCTCCACCGCTTACGGCAATTCTCAGTTTATGTTTTACCTCCCTCTCGATCTCCGCAAGCCTCGCGTAAAAAGATGGCACGGTGAACAGAACCGTCACTCCGTATTTTTCCAAGATTTCAGCTACTCTTTCCGGATTTGGTCTTTCCGGATCCACCACCGCTGTTGCTCCGAAGTACAGGCTTCCGTAACCACAGCTTCCGAGTCCGTAGGCGAAGAAGAGCTTGCTAACGGAATAACAAATGTCTTCGCTCGATATTCCCAAAACCCTTCTGTGATAACTTTCGCAAACAAAGATTGGATCGTGCTGTAAATGAACAACCCCCTTCGGCTTTCCAGTCGTTCCAGAGCTGTAAAGCCAAAAAGCCATCGAATCTTTGCTCAATCTTAAAGGTTCGAAGTTTTCCGGTTGATTTTTAATCATCCTCTTCAGATCTTCCTCATCGAAAACAGCCTTCAAAAACTTAGATTTTTCAGCCGCTTTCAAAGCCTCTTCAAACTTGCTGAAAATAAACGCATACTTCGCCCGAGAATCTTCGAAATAGTAGGCGTAATCCTCCTCAAAAAGATAGGTGTTAACGGGTATCGGAATCGCTCCGAGCTTTATGGCTCCGTAAAAGGACAAGTAAAATTCAATCGAGTCGGGAAAGACTATTAAAACCCTATCGTCGAAACTCATCCCTTCATAAGCCAGTGCGTTGGCGGTTTTGTTCGTCAAAACCCTCAACTCGTTAAAACTCACCTTTCCTTCGTCTATTCCCATTTCCTTACTCCCGACGCAAATCACAGCAATCTTCTCTCCGTATCTCTCCGCATTTCTGTCAACAACCCACTCTGCCAGATTCATTCTTTCCGGAAACTTCACCTCCACCTTTTCTCCCGCATCCGGCATTTTCGACACCTTAAAATATCTCCTTAAGCTCTGAAAAATGCTTGATTACGTAGTCAGCTTTATCAGAGGGGTTTCCCTTCCTTGCGTAGTGCACGGTTATGAATCCGTACTTCTTAGCCATTTCAACATCCTTTACGGGATGATCTCCGACCATCACAGCCTCGGAAACTTCAATTCCTCTTTTTTCTAAATCTTCCCTCAACTTTTCGTAAATGCTTCCGTCCTCTTTGGAGACTCCCTTAAAGCTCTCATCAATTTCTCCACTCTCTCTAACAACACCAACTGGAGAGTAGATGTTGGAGAAGAAGTATCTTAAGTTGTAGGTGTTCAGGAAGTTAATTATAACATTCACGGCGCTCATGTCGGAGACTACGTCGAGGACGTATTTTTTTGACTTGAGATAACGCAAAGCGTCTTCAACCCCGTCGGCTGGCTTTAACAATTTGATCTCAACCTCGTAATACCTCTTCATCAAACACGGATTGTTCTCAAGAACTTTTTCCTCAACTTCATGCCTTCCTTTTTCGTGGAGTCTTCTAAAATCTCCGTACTTTTCGATCAACTCCTTGTAAAGTTTCACCTTCTCTTCTATTATCCCCGGTCTTTCTTTTTCCTCATCTATGAAAACCGCCGCCATCCAATACTCTACCTTTCTGTTCGAAGAATCCATCAAACACTGCCCGTAATCAAAGCCGATCCACTTAACCAAAAAGTACCACCTCCAAAAAGGATAAAGAAAGTTACTCTGGCTTCCAGTCGAAGCCGAGCTCCTCCCACCTCTGCTTCAGCTTCTCCACGGTTTCTTTATCGAGTTCGATAACCTGCGGCTTTCTCTCCCACTCGTATGGCGTCGTCGCATCTATCAAAATCCTCGAAACGAGCAGCCTTCTGTCGTACCAATCTTTGTATATCGGCAAAGAAGGGTCGAGCGGTGTTGATCTACCCTTCTTTATTATCTCCGTATCTTCAATTGGGTTGTACCTCATAGACAACGCCCACCAGACCCTCGGCAAGTCATCAGCTCTGATATCCTCATCCACAACTATAACACCCTTCATTCCGTAGTTTCCAACGACCGTGGCGAAAGCTGCTAATCCAGCGTGCCTTCCGTGTCCGGGGTACATCTGCTTTATCGAGATTATCGCCCAGAACCTTCCCCCGCTTTCGGGTAGTATGTATACTGACTGAATTCCCGGAACTCCGACTTGCTCAAGCTGCGTCCAAAGCTCGGCAGTTCTGTTTATTGACTGAATCATGTGCGTATCCGTTACCGGTCTTCCGACCGTTGTCGCCCAGAATATTGGATCGTTTCTGTGCATTATTCTCTCTACTCTAAGCCAAGGCTTCGGAAATTCCTCCTTGGCTTTTCCTGAGTAATAGCCCGTGTATTCTCCAAAAGGTCCCTCGGGTCTCCACTCTTTTTCATCAACAGGGATAAATCCTTCCACAACTATCTCAGCTCTTGCATCAATAGGTAAGCCAGTTAAATCGCTTTCGATAACCTCTATAGGCTCACCCTGCAGTGCTCCGATTATCTCATACTCGCTCGTTCCGTATTCAACGAGGGTGCTTCCCGTTAGGAAGCCGAGAGGAGTTCCACCTATTACGGCTGCAGCCGGCATCTCTTTTTCTCCCATCTCTCTGTATTTCTGCATCATAACATCAGCATCTTTTCCCTTCAAAATCTGAACTCCAAGGCTTTTCTCGTCGAGAACCATCATTCTGTAGGTGCCAAGATTCACCCATTCCTTCCCCTTCTCTGGATCTCGGGTTAATAGGTAGACAGCTGTGCCGAAGTACCTCCCTCCGTCTTGGGGGTAAAACTGCGGCACTGGAAAATCGAGCAAATTGATTTTGTCCCCCTCAACTACATTCTCCATAACCGGACCATCGCTAACCTTCTTCGGAGGAATTTTCCCTCCCTTCGTAACTCTCGTCATCCATTCTCTCGCTATATCAACGACCCCGGCGCTTCTATCCATTCCCAGAGCTATCGCAACCCTTTTTGGAGTTGTGAACGCTGAAGTGAATACCTTACTCCCCCTCTTCTCTCCCGGCTTGTAGTCCTTTATATTCTCGAAGAGTAAAGCCGGACCACCCCTTTCCTCATTCAGCTTTGCTATGTGCGACAGCTCAAGATTCCAGTCAACTTCCGCTTTTATTCTCTTCAACTCTCCCTCCTTATCAAGTATTTCAATGAAAGCCCTCAAATCTCTCGGTATCGGATACTTTACTCCGAAGTAGTCCTTCTTTTCTATAAACTCTCCCATCCTACCACCTAAAAACTACCGTAATGTTTAATGTAGATAAAACTGTGTCAAATTTTCAATTTTACAGATTTAGCTTGGGAGTTTCCATAACCAACATTTAATTTAAACGGGGACTGGTGGAAAGGTTTAAGTAATGCTTTGAATTTCAATACATTGTAATGCAGGAATATAAGTCACGGTTGACAAACATTCTGGAAGATCTGGGTTTGAGTAAAACGGAGGCTGAAATATATCTGCTCCTACTGAAGAGATCGGGAGCTTCAGTAAGCGAGTTAGCCAAAGAAGTCGGATTGACCAGACAGAGAATCTACGACATCCTCGAAAATTTGAGTGAAAAAGGGCTAATCTACGTTTCAGCACAGAAGCCGAGGAGATACTATGCCGTATCTCCGGAAGTTGCTACTTCGATGCTCATAAGGGATGTTGAAAAAAGGTTGTATAATTTGTTCAAATTGAGGGAGGAATTTCTTAACATTGTAAGGTCGATAGGCGTGAAGGGAAACGTATCGAACACGATCTCCTACGAAGTGACTGGAAGAAGAGTGTTGATAAGCACGATTAAAGAGTTCATAAACAAAAGCGATGAAGAGCTCGCCATTGCCGCCACAAGCAACGAATCTATTAGGATAGTTTACGAGTACAAGCCCGAGATATTCGAAGCAAGTGAAAGAGGAGTGAAAATATATCTGCTCGCCCCCCTCAGCGAGCTTCCGAGAGATATAGTAGAGACATTAAACAAGGTAGCTATCTGCTCGGAATTCAAATCTTCCGCGAGAATGTACGTTAGGGACTGCGAAGAGGCGATAATAATGCCTTCAGAAGGTAGCTTAAAAGAGAGAAGGTGGTATGACGAAGCTGTAGTTTTGAAGAACAAGGACATATCGAGGGCGATAAGAGATTTAATCTTGTCAAGATTCGATGAACTCCCTAACTAATTCCGATTCCAGCAGGAACTCTTTTCTCAGGTAGCTGTCTATCTCTTCCACAGAAATCCACTTGACTTCTTCAACATCGTCTCCCGCCTTTGCTTCTCCTCCAAGCAATCTGCAAGAAAAGACTATGTGCAACGTCTGCTGCTCTCCAATTTCGTTCGGCCAGACGAGCTTTTTTGGGATAACGTCGATAATTCTCTCCGCCTTTACTTTGTACCCGGTCTCTTCCTCAATCTCCCTTTCAACAGCCCTCCAAGGATTCTCTTCGTATTCCAACCTTCCTCCGGGAAAGTGCCACTCACCCTGCAACGGGTGGGGATCGTCCCTCCTTTTCAATCCGATGAGAACCCTGTCTCCATCCTTAACAACGCCTCTAACGATCACCTCAAACTTCATGGAGGATTTAAAAGAAGTAAGCAATAAGAAGATTTTTCAACACCAGATGTTGACAAAGTTATTTACGTTTTTGAGCTCATCAAAATTTTGCCTGTGAATTAACTCGTTCCCAAAGAAAAATTTAGCCAATTAGAATTAGCTTTTAGCTTTTAAACTTTTCAATGACAATTGTTGACAAAGAGCTAAATATTTCTAATTATTTATTGTTTGAAAATTTTCGGGCGAGGTGGTAGTTTTGGGAAACGGATTTCCTAAACCTCTGGAAGTGGAAATTCCGAAAGAGCTTGAGGGATGGGAGGAGATGTACCCTCCGCATTACATATTCAGCGAAGAGAGAAAAGAGTGGGAAGAAAGACAGTTCTGGTATTTGGACAAGATACACGCACCAGATCCAATGTATCCCTTCGACCTGATCTTTCACGAAGCTTGGCAGATCGCTTTAGCCCAGTACAACACGAGAGTCTTCTGCATTCCTCCAGCGCAGGGAGTTGCTCAAAGAATTCTCGGTTGCTACTTCTACATTTGCGCCGTAGAGCCTCCGAGCGAGGAGACAATTAAAAAGAAAGCCGAACTTTTCCAAAAAAGAGCTTTTTGGGTTTTTCAGAATTACAAGAGCGAGAATTTGTATGAGAAGTGGGAGAAGAAGTTCAGAGAGCTCGGAGAGTACGTTAAGAACATAGAGGTTCCAGACTTACCAACCTTCGAGCCTGAGGAGAGAGTGATTCCAGAGCCGAGGGGATACTATTCCTCCTACGACTTGATGGAAGCCTACGACAAGCTGATAGATGCGATATTCAAAGCTTGGCAGTACCACTTCCAATACTTAAACCTGAGCTACTTAGCTTACCTGACTTTTGCTGATGTTGTCAGAAAGCTTTTCCCCGGAATAAGCGAGTCCACGATAGGTAAGATGGTGGCTGGAGCAGATGTGGTGATGTTTCGACCGCAGGAGGAGCTTGCAAAACTTGCGAGGCTCGCTATTTCCCTTGGAGGCAGGGTTGTGGAGATACTAAAATCGGACAAAAGCCCGGAGGAGAAAATTGAGGAATTAAAGACTTTTCCGGAAGGGAGAGAGTGGCTTAGGGACTTCGATGAAGCGAAAGATCCGTGGTTCTACGTTTCCTGCGGTAGCGGGTGGTTCCACTACGAAGGGAGCTGGATAAACACTCTGGAAGTTCCTTTCAGCTACTTGAAAAGCTACATAGAAATGCTTGAAAAGGGTGAGACGATAGAGAGAGACATCGACGAGATACACAAAGCGAGAGAGAAGCTTGTTGAGGAGTACAGAAAGCTAATCAAAACCGATGAAGATAGAAAGGCTTTTGACGAAGCGTACAAGATGGTCAGAGACATTTACGATTACGCTGAAAATCACCTCTTCTGGGTCGAGCACTGGTTCCACACGATAGTTTTTGAGAAGATGAGAGAGTTCGGCAGACTTTTCGTCAGATACGGAATGCTAAACGAAGTAGACGACATCTTCCTCTTCAATCGCTTTGAGATTCCGATGATAATTGAAGATCTCGTCACCGCTTGGGCTCTGGGAGAGAACGTTCCTCCAAGAGCTGAATACTGGAAAAGAAAGGCTGAGAAGAGAAAGAAGATCCTCGAAGCGGCAAGGAACTGGACGCCTCCTCCAGCTTTGGGAACCGTGCCGGAGGAGATTGCCGAGCCGTTTACCGTGATGCTTTGGGGAATAACTTCGGAGAAGGTCAGCGAGTGGATTAAAGGAGTTACCTACCGCCCAGAGGAGGTTACAGAGATTAAGGGATTTGCTGCCTCAGCCGGAGTAATTGAAGGAAAAGCGAGGGTCATAAGGTTCTTGGACGAGATAGATCAGGTGCAAGAGGGAGAGATCCTCGTCTGTCCGAATACTAACCCAAGCTGGGCTCCAGTTTTCACGAAAATAAAAGCTGCCGTGACTGACATAGGAGGATTGACGAGCCACGCTGCGATAGTGTGTAGAGAATACGGAATACCAGCTGTAACTGGAACGGGAATAGCCACGCAGGTGATAAAAACCGGAGACATAATCAGAGTGGACGGAGACAAAGGAGTCGTAACGATTGTGAGAAGAGCTGAAGAATAGCCTCACTTTTTTACACTATTATTTTTAATCAATGCTAAGACTTGACAAGGTTTTAAATATCACGATATATAATTGACTATTGTGCCGAGGGATTGGTTATGAAATATGTAAAGTGGTTTGATGAAATAAGCAAAGAAGATATCGGCATAGCCGGAGGGAAAGGAGCGAATTTAGGGGAGATGGTAAAGGCTGGCTTTCCGATTCCACCCGGCTTCGTTATCACAATAAACGCTTTTGAGGAGTTTCTTGAGGGAGCTAAAAAGAGGGGGAAGAAAGCGCAAATAGCGAGGATAATATCCGAGATCGATGTCAAAAATACTGAGGAGCTGGAAAAAGTCAGCGCTTTGGCGAGGGAGATCGTAGAATCGACTCCAATTCCAGAAAAAATTGAAGAGGAAATTAGAGAAGCTTATAGAAAGCTGTGCGAAACAGTTGGCGAAGAAGTGGCTGTGGCTGTAAGAAGCTCAGCAACAGCTGAAGACGTGCCTGACGCAAGTTTCGCTGGACAGCAGGAAACTTATCTCTGGATTAAAGGAGAGGATGAGGTAGTGAAGCACGTTTTAAAGTGCTGGAGTAGCCTCTACACTCCGAGAGCGATAGCCTACAGAGCGACGAAAGGCTTCGACCACTACGAAGTTTCCATCGCCGTTGTCGTTCAGAAGATGGTAAATTCGAGGAGCAGTGGGGTTATGTTTACGCTGAACCCAACCAACGGAGATGAAAGCCAAGTTGTTATCGAGTCCGCTTGGGGGCTTGGAGAGGCGATAGTCAGCGGAGAGGTAACTCCAGATAGGTTCGTCGTCGACAAAGTCACGAAGGAGATATTGGACAGAACTATCTCTCCAAAGATTGTGTGGTGCGTCTATAAAGATGGAAAAGTCGTTCACGAAGATGTGCCGGAAGATCTGAGGGAAAAGCCATCTTTGAGCGATGAAGAGATAATCTACCTTTCTGAAATAGGAAAAAAGATCGAAGATCATTACTCTCAGCCCATGGACATAGAATGGGCTATAGACAAAGACTTCGAATTTCCTAAGAACGTTTTCATTCTTCAAGCCCGTCCAGAGACCGTGTGGAGTAAGAAGAAGAAAGAGCCGGTGATAGGTAAAAAGAGTGGCTTCGATTTGCTTATGGAGAGAGCCCTAACACCCTTCAAGATTCCGAAATGATTAAATATTAATTTTTAAGTCTTATAACACTTTGTGACTAAGAGGCAAGGTGAAGGTATGAAGCTTGACAAGGTTAAGAC
>WAQS01000265.1 GCA_015520115.1 Ferroglobus sp. | reverse complement strand
GCGATAAAGCTTGCTAAGTACGGTTTTAACGTTGTTTTACTTGAAAGAGGTGAAAGGATAGGATCCAAGAGCGTCTATGGAGGAAGAATTTACTCCGAGATTTTCAAAAGGGAACTCGGCAGCTTAGACGATGCTCCAGTGGAGAGATGGGTGAGAAAAGAAGTATTGACGTTCCTTGACTCTGAAAAAGGATTGAGCATTGAGCTTTTCACGAAAAAGAGCGAGGAAAGCTTCACAGCATATCTATCGAACTTCAATTCGTGGCTCGGTCAGATAGCTGAAAACGAGGGAGCTTTGATAATCACCGGAATGAAGGTTGATGACCTTATAATCGAGGATGGGAAAGTCAAGGGGGTTGTAGCAGGAGGGGAGAAGCTGTATTCCGATGTCGTTATCGACGCTGAAGGAATAAACCCAATTCTTGCGATGAGAGCTGGGATAAGGAGGGATTGGAAAACTAATGAGGTTGCCGTTGGAGTAAAGGAAGTTATAAAGCTCTCGGAGGAGGAAATAAACAAGAGGTTCGGGCTTGAAAGTGAGGAAGGTTTGGCGAACCTGATGGTCGGATTTCCAAATGCCGTAGGAGGAGCTTTTCTCTACACGAATAAGGAGACTGTCTCTCTCGGAGTTGTTGTTAGGGTCGATAGCGCGGTGAGAAATAACCTGAACGTTTACGAGCTTGCTGAAGACATTAGGCTTCACCCCTACATTTACAGACTCGTTAAAGGCGGTAGCGTTATAGAATATTCTGCTCACCTCGTTCCGGAAGCTGGAGTTAGGGGAGTGCCGGAAAAGCTTGTGTCTGACGGTTTCGTTTTGGTTGGAGATGCTGCCGGATTGGTTTTGAACAGAGGGTTCACAGTCAGAGGTGTTGATTACGCTTTTTACTCCGGCGTTTTAGCTGCCGAAGCTGTGAAAAACGCTCACGAAAAAGGAGAAATGAGTAGGGAAAACCTTGCGGTCTACGAGAATCTCCTAAAAAGCTCGGCCATTTACGAAGAGCTAAAGTTCTACGAAAAAGCTCACGAAATCCTCGGAGAAGAGAAATTCTATTCCATTTACCCCCAGATGTTCATAGAGGTTTTCGAAGAACTTTACAGGATGGATAAACCGAAGACAGTTTATTCGGTGGCTAAGGAGAAGATGAGGGAGAGAGTCTCTACTTTCAGAGCGTTTATGGACTTCTGGAAGGTGGTGAGGAGTTTATGAGCGAAAAGAGGCTTAGCATTGAAGACAGACTTGGACTCGTGAGCTTCGTCATAGATGAAGAGCCCCACATAATCCTGAGGGAGGAGTTTTGCAAAGATTGCGAGCTTAAAGTTTGCTTGAAAGTTTGTCCGGCTAAGCTCTACGAAGAGGAAAATGGAAAAATTAATTTTAATTATGAAGGCTGTTTGGAGTGTGGAACTTGCAGAATCGCTTGTGGAAAACTTGAGTGGAACTACCCAAGGGGTGGTTTCGGAGTAAACTACCAGTTTGGTTAGGAGGTGTTTGAGTTGAGCGTGATAGAGTACCCGAAGGACCCGGTTTTGGAATTTTCGGAGGAGGAGAAGCTGTTCAGGGAGAGCGTAAGAGAGTTCTGCGAGAAGTACATAGCGCCGAAGTGGATAGAGGTGGATGAGAAGGCTGAAAAGGATCCGATGGCAATTCCAGTAGATTTGATTAAGAAAATGGGTGAGCAAGGGCTTTTCTGCATTCCATGTAGTGACAAGTACGGAGGGCAGGGTGGAACGTATACGATGACCACCATTGCAATAGAGGAGATAGCTTACGCTGATCCGGCTGTTGCTTTAGCCGTTTACGCTTTGCTCAACAACGGGTGGCCCTTCGCTTTGGAACTCTTTGGAAAGGAAGAGGTTTGTCAGGAGATCATTCCGGAGGTTGCTAAGGGTAATGCCTTCTTCGGAATAGCCTCCACCGAACCTCAGGGAGGAAGCGATGTTGCCGGAATAAAAACCACAGCCGAGAAGAAGGGGGACGTTTACGTATTTAACGGAGAGAAGGCTTACATCAGCGGAGTTGGAGAGGTGCAAAAGCTTCCTTGGGGTGGCGGCTGGTTCCTAATAGCGAGAACAGGAGGAGAGGGGCACAGAGGACTGTCAGCTTTCGCTTTCATCGTCAGGAAGAACGGAAAGCTTAAGGAGGGCTGGATACCGACGATTTACGAAGATATCGGAAGGCACGGGTTAACTACCGGAGGTTTCATTCTTGAGAACTTCGAACTTGAGAAGGATTACCTGCTTGGAGAGGAGAACAAGGGATTCTACCACGTGATGGAAGGGTTTAACTTGGCAAGAATCGTTGTTGCTGCAGCAACGATCGGAGCTGCAAGATGGCTTCTGGAAAAGGCTGTGGAGTGGTTCAGGCAGAGGAAGCTTTTCGGAGGTAGGAGCATAGCTTCCTTCCAAGGGGTCAGCTTCAAGTTCGCCGACCTCTACGCGAGATGGGAAGCTTCAAGATACTTCGTCTACAGAGCGGCAAG
>WAQS01000264.1 GCA_015520115.1 Ferroglobus sp. | reverse complement strand
CTACATCCCCTTCTCTATACGATTTCGTTTTCGGTAAGTTTGTACACTATTGTATCGTAGTACTTTGGAATCCAGTAGACTGCAAAGACAAGAATAGCTAACATTGGCAGTGAAACGCCCAGAGTAACTGCGGTGGAGCAAAAACCAACATTGGAATGTACCATGTTAAAACACCAAAGACGAGCCCGAGCATCAAGTAGATGTATTAAATCGTGGTAATGGCTTGAATTCCTCCCCAATTTTTAGATTACGTTCGACAAATTACAGCGCCTGCCTTGAATTTCCCTGCAAATCGTGGATGGATTTATTGCTTCTCCTAAGAATGAAGATACTCTCTGGGCTTGGGTGCGAAGCTAACCTGTGATGAGAAGGCTTTTCAAATAGCTCAAGTTCCTGAAATTTAAGGCTGAATGCAGCATATTAAGCCTATAATTAAAGCAAGCTCGTTATTTTGCTTCTCCACAAGTCTGTAACTTTCTCTATAGTCTTATCAAGGATTGCTATGAGAGGGTAAGCATTAGATTTTCAGTTCTTCTTACTTCACAACATGTACCTCAAGGCGGAGGACTTTCACTCAAGCATCCGATCAGAATTTTAATCATGCTAATGTTCTCTTTAAGCTCTAAGTGTAGCTTGAACTATTTCTCTTCCCCGCTCTTCAAGTACAAAACATTCGAACCGCAAACCAGGTATCGACACTTCTACCAGCAACATTTCCCTTTGAATCGTAAGCAATAGCATGTAAGCAAATGTAGTAACCTCTCTCGTATTCGTTTCTAACGATACCACTAACTTCGATACCAATCTTGCCATTCCTTAAAGGAGGGCATGTTTCGTTTAACGTGCATCACTTAAGCATAACCTCTTTGAGTATGATTTTTGATTTACCTTCAAACGAAGTCCCATTGAGATAATCTCCAGCTTTTGGCGCCACTTCAATCAAAGGCTCAGCCGTTGCTTTGTTAAGGTCTTCCAGCAAAAATGCAACGATCCCTCCAACTGAACATCCCTCAACTATTTGTCCTTTTCTTATGTATTTCATCTTGCTGATCTTTATCGCACAAGGGGTTTACCACCGAAGACAATCTTTTTCAGCAGGATCAGAGAGCCATTGGATAGCAGATATGTCTTTGTGTAGTTACTGTTGTATCCAACGCTCCCTGATTCCATTTCAGCATCGATCACAAAGCCCTTGTAGGGATAATCTTGTAAGAGTCCTCTAAAATCTAATTTTTCGAGTTCTCTGAAGAGTATTAATGGGTGTAAACCCGATTTTAAACCATCAGCTTTTGCTGTGTAGTAATTAAATTTTCCGTTGACGTATTCGACGTGATAAACAAGATTGTTATCATTATCCACGAATTCCAAGATTAAATGGTCTATTTCCATTATCATCCGTTTCGGCGTAGAACCAGTTTAAACTGCTATTGTTGGACGCTTTGGTCTTCTCAAGAGTTGCTTTCCAGAATTCTGAAAGAGGAAATCCGTAAATGTTTGGACGCACGCTCACGTCTTCACATTTTTGACAAGTCGGAAATCCAATGTATCAAAGAAATTGGACTTTCAGCCCAAATTTTCTGAAAATTTCAAAATCTCTGTCGATAGTTATCAAAAGCAAATCATGTGCTATAGCTGAAGCGGAAATAAGCAAATCTTTGACTTTAGGCACCTTGCCTCCACTTTTAAGCTCTCTGTAAATTTTCCCAGCCAACTTTGCAGATTTCTCATCAAAACTCAATTTTGGTACTTTTTCGAGGAAAATCTCTTCTCTCTCCTTCAGCCTGACGCAGTAAAGTTCGAAGAGCGTAACAACGGAAATTCCGTATTCCAAATCTTTCGACAACTTGTCGATCACATCTCTGTTACCTCTGAAAATTTCTATTATCACGCTCGTATCAAGGATTGCATCCATTTCTCTATCTCTCCTATTTCTCTTTTCAATTCTTCAACCTCTTCATCGCTTCTCGCTCCGAAAGCAATCAAAAGCAAGTCAAAATTACCTTCCTTCTTTATCAAGTCTCTGATAACTTCTGAAAAACTTCTTTTTCCTTTTATCCTCACGAGAAGCTCGTAAACGTCATCGGATATGCTTATCGTTTTTGTCATGTATGCATGTATGTTTAAGAGAGCTTAAAGGTTTCGATGTTTTCCACCGCAAATGCCACTCATAGCAATTGAAGTGTAGTGTCGCATGTAGATCAGCTTTTTCAATTGCTTCTACAACTTAAATCCGCAATTTTACCTTTATGCGATTTAGAAACTATCAGCTGGTCTGTGATATTCCGAAATAATTTCACTCAACCAACCAATCTCCGTACTCCATAACACTCTCAGCAGGCAACTTCCTCAGAAAAGCCTGATGAGGAGTCTCCAGCTCATCAAAATTTAGACTCATGTGAGGTTTAACGTAATTGTACCAGTAAACGAACTCATCTACTGAATCGAACAGATGGAGCTTCTACTCTATCAGACCAAAGATCTTCTCGATCTTTCCATTCGTTTGAGGATGGCTTACCCTGGCGAGAATGTGCCTCACTTCATTCTCAGCCAAGAATTCCCTAAATTTATGTTTAACTTTCTCCCCTGCTTTTTGCTGCACCAAACTGAGTTCCGTGGTCAGTCAAAATTTCATTCAGGATGCCATACTCAACGGAATCCTTTCTTGAGCACTTTGATCGTGTTCTCAGTTGTAGCTGAATCAAATATGCCGTAACAAGT
>WAQS01000263.1 GCA_015520115.1 Ferroglobus sp. | reverse complement strand
TCCATTCTGCATGATACACACAGCCCGTGGTGGAAATGGCACCTTTCGCAAATCCTTCTACTGCATCTTCTACACGTCCTCGTGGCGACTCTTTTCTTGCAAACCTGACAGATCATTTTTTAAGATCGAACATGATCTGCTCAGCCACCTTTCTTCCGCTTAAGAGCATTCCTCCGAAAATCGGTCCCATTCTTGGCAAACCGTAAACGGCTGAAACAGCCATTCCCGCCACGTACAAACCGTCTACTACCTTTCCGGTTTTTTCGACAACGAGCTTTTCCGAAAGCTCGCTGTAGGCTGATTTTTCACCAGCCACGTAGATCTCCAGCTCCGGAATCTTCCTCGAAGCAACGCTCACAACTTCGGCATCATGCCCAGTGGCGTCGACGACAGCTTTGCTTTCTATCATCAGCGGATCAACATGCAATCCGGCTATTTGCACGGCACTCCACTGGACGAGCACGCCAGAAATCCTGAGAGGCTCTGGACGGTAAATAACGTCATCCACGGTGACTCCGAGAATGACTCTTGCTCCACTGTCTATAGCTCCAGCGGAAAGCTTTGCAAGCATTTCGGCGGCATCTATTACATAAAGTCCGTCTTCGACCTCTTTCGTTTTTATTCCGAATTCTTCGGCAATCTCTTTTGCCTCTCTCTCAACGACGATTTTATGAAAGAGCATTCCTCCTCCGCCTATTCCTCCACCAAAACTCAGTCTTCTTTCAAAAACGACAACGTCGAAACCGAAGTCTGCTAAGTAATGAGCGGCAGTTAGTCCGGCAGGTCCGGCGCCAACTACAATCACATCGGTTTCGCTTATCTCTTCCCACTCCTTTGCAGCTTCTCTTACGATTACTCTCGTTATGTTTTTCTCGCTGAAGGGCATGTTGGGATTTTAGGAGATGAAGTATAAAACACTATTCGTTATGAAGTAAACTCCGAAAATTGCAAAAATTGAAGCGGAGAAAATTTCGAGCTTTCTTTTGAGTCCGGCGTATTTGCTCAAGCGGTGTGAAGTGAAAGAGACGAATCCAAGCCAGCCGAAATCAGCCGATTCGTGAACGAGAATGAAAAGCAGCAAACCGATCAACCCGAACTCGTAGGAGAGTGATAGAAGGGAGAATCCGACTGTCAACCACCACATTAGGAAGTAGGGGTTGAGGATTGTGAGAATTATCCCGGTCATGGTTCCCCGAATTTTTCTCTCACCATTACTTTTGCCCCTAATCTCCTCATAAGCGAGATACAGAAGGAAGATACCACCTATCAGAGCGATAGCGGATTTTGCATCCTCCGTTACAAAGAAGCCGGCAAAATAAAGGGAAATTATTAGAGGTACTTCAACAACTGCGTGTCCAGCGGAAATTCTGAAACCGGAAAACGGATTTTTCAAACCTTCCGATAGCGTTGCGGCAAATAACGGGCCAGGAGAAAGAACGCCGCTCAGAGATATCGTGAAGACCATCGCTAAGTAGAGTGGGAGATCCATGATGCATCCGAGAGGTTAAAGCTTTAAAACCGTTTTCTTAACACTTCTTCATGGACAGTCTGTTTAAAAGGAAACTGGACAGACTTGTAGAGACAATCGAAGAGGATGACTTGCCGGTTAAATCAAAAGATTTCAAGCTCGGCTTACTTTATGGCTATTACTGGGCGTTCATAGAGCTTTTCTTTTCAAGGAAACCGAACGAGGAAGAAAAAAAGGATTTCGTGAGGTACATCGAAAATTTATAATTTTCTGGCAAGAGATAGCCAAATTTCCCAATTTTTAACCAAAAGGATCTTCGATTCTCACGGTGATTCAGTTTGAAATAAAGCTTTCACTCTCTTTCTGTATCTTCTTCAAGAAAGATTTTATCGGCTTCGTCGTACTTTGTCGTCATTAGCCTTCTGATACTTTCCGCCGTCTTTCTTCCCACGTTTTTCACCTTCATCAACTCTTCAACGCTTGCCGTCGCTATTTTTTCTATCGTCTGAAACTCTTTCAGCAAGTTCTTCGCTATAACCGGACCTACGTTTGAGATTGCTGAAACGATGTACTCCATCTCGTCTTTGAGGGTCCTCTTGCTTTTTCCTGAATGTAACGCTACTGGTCTCTCTCTGTACTCCTGTTCTCTCCTCGCTATTGTTAAAAGGAGCTCAGCTGTGTCCGTTTCGTTCGACGAAAAAAGTATTGGAATCCCTATGTCAACGGCTATAGCTGATAAAGCCCCCCTCACAGCATTGGGATTCACGTTCCTCCTCGTGTAGAGTCCGTTACCCTCTATTATCAGCAGAGCTTTCGGATAAGCTTTTTTTAAATTGATAAGATTTCCGAAGAGATCTCTCTCCTTGTTTATCAGACTTTCAAGGAAATCGTCGACGGTTTTTCTCTCCACCGCAACCCTGTCGCTCAGAACGTAGTCGCCAACGTCGAGTTTTTCAACTTTGACCTTAGCTCCAAGCTCTATCAGCTTTTTCACGACACCGCTCTTCATTTCCCGAGAGTCGACGTAGATTGTCGGAGAAGCTATGAAGTCGAGGAGAGTTTTCGTCTCAGCCTTTTCAACCCTCTCTTTTTCCAGCTCTCTCTCGATCTCGTACTTTATGCGGTAAACCATGTCGTACATCATCTTCTCTTTCCTCAGACTTGCGTAGTAGTAGGCTTCATCCCTCGTTCCTTTTGTTATGAGAACGACAATCCTTCCCTCTCTTCCTCTTCCGGTTCTACCTTTTCTCTGTATAGCTCTTATCTCGGAAGGAACGGCTTCGTAAAAAACGACCAAATCCGTCTCCGGGATGTCCAGCCCCTCCTCTCCAACGCTTGTGGCGATGAGCACCTTCAAATCTCCCCTCCTGAACATCTCCAGAACCCTTATCTGCTCTTTCTGGCTCATTCCCACGTCTTCATCTCTTTTAGCCTGTCCTATGAACTT
>WAQS01000262.1 GCA_015520115.1 Ferroglobus sp. | reverse complement strand
TTCAAAACATCGTACAGTTCAAGAGTTTCAAGAGTTTCCCTCTTTATCAATCCGGTCTCTTTATCCCATCCTCTGATCTCGTAATAGCGATCGAGCATCTTCTCGAAGATCTCTTTCGAGTAAACTTCTCCTTTGGCTGGACCTTTTGGAATTTTCTCCTTGAAAAATCTCTCTGGCAGAGTATCGTCCTTTCTCCTAATTCCTCTTCTCGTATTAAAAGCTCTCTCGACGGTAATTATTCTCTTTCCTATTCTCAACATCTCCTCGTAACTTATCTCCCATCCCGTGGCGGCTGATATCCATTCGTGGTACTTTAAAGAGTAAACCTCTCCTCCAAGCTTTAGGTATTTGTGCAGAAGTTCTGGAACTGGATACTGAATATAATAGCTTGCGTGCATGAAGCGGCAAGACCCGATCGAGTCGGTTATCGCAGCCAGTTCCTCGTGCCAGGCGACCATTTCTGGTTTTCCACCGTATTTTCTTAAATCAACTGCCTCTGGACTACCAAAAAGTTCTTTTCCAACTTCTGGCGGAAACTTCAGCATCTCGAAAACCGGATGAGCTCTGAGATGATCTGAACCCCTGCTTGCAACGGCAAAAGCGAAACCGAAACCTTTAGCTGCCCTCGGATCGCATGCGATCGAATCCATCCCCTTGATGTTGGAGGTGTAATAAACTGCCTTATCTCCAATGGCTTTCGTGGCTAAATATGAACCAAGAGCGCCGAGTTCTCCGATCTTTCCTTCTCTCTTGGCAATTTTGTGTATGGCTTCGATCATCGCATCGGCATTCCCAAATCTAAGATCTAAGCCATCCAAAAACTTCTCGTCTATAATTCCCTCTTCTCTGAGTTCCATGAATGTAGCGATCATGTTTCCCGTGGAAACGGCGTCCATTCCGTAATCGTTTACGAGCATGTTCGCGTGGAAAACAGCATCGAAGTCGCTAACTCCGCACTTGCTTCCAAAAGCAGCTATAGCTTCGTATTCGATGTTTCCTCTTGTTCCAGCGTACTTACCACTTCTTATCACTCCATAACGCTTGCACCTATTAGGACAAGACATGCAAGCTCTTCCAGCAGGAATAGGGGAATCTTTAACCGAATACCTGTCTCTGAAAACTTCTCCGCTTATCTTATCTGCTTCCTCAAAATAGGATTCTCTGAAGTTTCTTGTAGGGAGCCATCCTTGAGCGTTACCCCATCCAACGCAAACTGCAGTTCCAAGGACAGAATGCTCTTGAGTTTGGAATCCAAGGTCGTTCATTAAAGCCAGCCAACCTTCTCTCACGACTTCGTAGTATCTCTCTGGATCCGCTACCTCAAGGGATCCGCTACCCTTCACTGCTATAGCTTTCAGGTTTTTCGAAGCCATAACAGTTCCCATTCCACTCCTTCCGGCTGCGTCCCAGTAATCGAAGATAATTGAACCGTAAAGAACCCCGTTTTCTGCAGCAGGTCCAACAGCGGCAACCTTAACGTCCTCGTGTCTCTCCTTAAGAACGTCTGTTGTTTCGAACACACCAGCTCCTTTCAAATCTGATGCATCCTTAATTTCCACACTGCCATCTTCTATAAGAAGGTAAACGGGCTTCTTCGCCCTTCCGAAGATTATTATGTTGTCGTAGCCGGCGTATTTTAGTTCTGCGGCAAAATCTGTTCCAGCGTTGGAATTTCCGAATATTCCGGTTAGCGGTGAGAGAGCTGTGACATCAATTCTTCCAGTTGTAACTCCAAGAAGACCATTTATCGGTCCAGTAGCTATAAGCAAAACGTTTTTCGGGCTTAGGGGATGGACATCAGGAGGAACAAGATCAAAGAGCAGCTTAGCGTTCAAACCTCTTCCTCCGAGGAACTTTCTCGCGAGCTCTTTATTCAAAGGCTCCTCAACGACTTTTTCCCTCGTCAGGTCGACTTTCAAAGTCTTGCCGGCATAGGCGTACAGTTTTTCAGCCATTTTAAACACCCCAGACGGATTGAGCAGCTACCTTCTTTCTCCCGACCCTAATCCTCTTTCTTAGCGTCTCCTCATTTGGAGCTACGTAACTTATCGCTCCCGTAAAGCACCATTTCACGCATTCTGGATCCCCTCTGCAAAGATCGCATTTGAACAAGACTTTTCTTTCCTCATCAAAGCCTATAACACCGAAGGGACATATCACCATGCACTGCTTGCAGCCTATGCAGATATCCGGATCGAGCAAAACTGCGTTGGTTTCCTCATCTCTGTAAATCGCTTTAACCGGGCAGATTATCATGCACGGAGCCTCCTCGCAGTGTTCACATCCTATGGGTATGTCGACACCATCTCTCTCGAACTTCACAACCCGAACTCTTGCCTTAGAAGGAGAAAAAACCCCCTCGTTAGCGAAGCTGCAAGCCAATTCGCAAGCTCTACAGCCAGTACACTTCGTAAAATCAAAAACTAATTTTTTACTCATAACTTTTCACCTCTAAATAACTCTCAAGACTCTTAAATTTGGAAAACTCGATAATCTCGCTTGATATGTGTACTCTAATCGGAACTTTCAAAGCTCTGAGAATTCCGACCGGTGTTGATGGTCCTACGCAAACCAAACCGACTTTGTTCACACCTCTTGGCGGAATTCCACAAACGCTTTTGTCTAACTCACCGATTACGTGGAGGGGAGATATCCCATATTCTTTTAACTTTTCAAGGATTTCTATCGTCTTCTCTCTTGCTACGAACGGTATTTCTCTGTACATTCCGTAAACTTCTCCTTCTCCTCTCTCAAGGAGGTTGGAGATGGACTCTTCGTCTTTATCCGAGTACATTCTCTGAATGAAGAGGTCTAAAGCGGTGATTGAGGACTCTTCAAGCCCTATAACCTGAGTGAACCTCACGAAGTTGAAGTTGGAAATTTCTATCGACCCGGCAAACCTCGGCAGCGAAACTATTCCGTTTCTGTAAAGGACGGCATCGAGGGTAAAACTTGAAATGTAGTACATTCCCACCTCGTTTTCCTCTATGAAGGGAATGTTTTCGTCTACGATTACTTTATCGCTGAACGTCAAACCTTTCCTCCAACACCTATAAAACATGTCTAAAACTTCATCTAAGTACTCTCTTGGAAAGATTGCTAAGTTCGCAACCACTTTACCCTCTCCACTCTCCACATCGAAGTTCGAGTAAAAAACGCATTCGTGAACCCTGCTTATGCTGTATCCTATTCTATCGGCTATATCTCCCTTCTCTATTTCTTTCAAACCCTTTTCGGTTATCACTCTTCCCCTTAATCCGTAGTTTTTCGTCAAACCTCTCTCATCGAGAATTCTCAAATAGTATCGAACGGTGGGCTCTGTCAGGTAGATTCCTCTTTTTTTCAGCTGATCGGCTATGAACTTCGCTCCTACCGGCTCCTTTTGCTCTGAAAGAATTTTCAAAATTTCTATAATCTTCCTCTCACTGCTTATCATTTTTAACACTCCACTTTCATGCTTTAGAAAATTGACGGTTCTTTGAACACACCGTATTCTTCTTTCAAAACTTGAGTAATCTCTCCAACTGTGGCGTAATGTCTCACAGCTTCCATTATGTAGGGCATGAGGTTTTCATCCCTTTTTATAGCCTTTCGAATCTCTTCCAAGCTCTCTTTGACCTTTAAGTTGTTTCTGCTGTTTTTCACCTCCTTCAACCTCTCTATTTGTCTCTGGTAGGCTTTTTCATCGAACTCGTAGATTTCGGTGACTTTCTCCTCTTCCTCCATTCTGTACTTGTTCACGCCAACCTTCACGATTTCTCCCGTCTGTATCTTTCTGTACATTTCGTAGGACTGTTTGGCAAGCTTTGCTTGGATGTATCCGTTCTCTATTGCTCTTATCATTCCTCCCCACTTTTCAACTTCTTCCATTGCTTCCACGATCTTCTTCTCCATCTCGTTTGTCAACCACTCTATGTAGTAAGAGCCCGCAAGAGGATCAACAGTATCGCAAACTCCCGTTTCCTCCATCAAAATCTGCATAGTTCTCAGAGCTATGAGAGAAGCTTTAGCTGAGGGAATTGTGTAAGCTTCGTCGTAAGTGCAAAGAGCCATTGTCTGTGTTCCTCCTAAAGCTGCTACGAGAGCGTAGTAAGCGGCTCTAACTATGTTGTTTTCCGGCTGCTCATAGGTAAGACCGCTACCTCCTCCTCCGGCTATCATCTTCAGCTTCATGGAATCGGGGTTCTTAGCTCCGTACCTGTCTCTGATTATCTTTGCCCAAAGTCTCCTTGCAGCTCTGAGCTTTGCTATCTGCTCGAATATGTTTCCGAAGACGTTGAAATTGAAGGAAAAGCGAGGGACGAAGTCGTCAACCTTCAATCCTCTCTCTAAAACTTTGTCTATATAAGTTAACGCTATGCTGAAAGCGTAGCCGATTTCTTGAGCGGGAGTGGCTCCGTTCTCTCTTATGTGGTATCCGCAGACGCTGACAGGATAGACTTTCGGAGCGTTTTTCGCACAGAACTCTATTATGTCGCAGACAAGCTTTACTGAAGGCTCCACCGGAAATATCCAGGCTCCTCTTGAGATGAACTCCTTGAGAATATCGTTCTGAGGAGTTGCCCTTATCTTCTTTAAATCGACTCCCTGTTTCTCAGCCATGACGAAGTACATCGATAGAATTATCGGAGCTGTAGCGTTTATCGTCAGAGAAACGCTGATCTGATCTATTGGAATTCCGTCAAAAGCTATTTCCATATCCTTCAGCGTATCCACAGCCATTCCAACTCTGCCGACTTCCCACTTCGCTAAGGGGTGATCTGAATCAAGTCCGAGCTGGGTTGGCAGGTCGAAAGCCACGTTTAAAGCATTTTGTCCGTGAGCCAAAAGGAATTTGAACCTCTGATTTGAATCCTCCGGCGTGCCAAATCCTGCATACTGCCTCATCGTCCAAGGGCGGTAGCGGTACATAAATTTGTGAATTCCCCTTGTGTAGGGAAACTCTCCGGGATCTCCAATATCCCTTTCGTAATCAATATCCTTTATGTCTTCGGGACGGTAAATCGGCTTAACTTCAATTCCTGATTCTAAAACAACTTTTTTTAGATCCTTTTCAGTTATTTCCTTTTTGGTCATGGCAGATCTCCTCCTCAAGCTTTTTGAAGAAATCCAAAACCTCATCAATTCTCGTTCCAACTGGAAAAACTTCCGCAACTCCCATCTCTTTCAGCTTCTTCACATCCTTTTTAGGAATCACACCCCCAACCACCACAACTATATCTTCGGCATTAGCTTCCTTCAGCTTCTGCATAAGTTCTTGAGAGGCTGGAAGGTGGACTCCGGAGTAGAAGCTTAGCCCGATAACGTCAACATCTTCCTCTATAGCTGTTTTCACGATCTCATCTATCGTTCTTCTTAATCCGGTGTATAGGACTTCGTAGCCGGCGTTTCTCAAATACAAAGCAAGTATCTTTGCTGCTTTATCGTGACCGTCTAATCCCGTTTTTGCGATAAGAACTCTCAGTCTCCTCTTTTTTTCAGTCATAATCGTCACCTCACAATCCCAGTTCAGAGGCTATGATCAGCTTCAAAATTTCAGAAGTTCCACCTCCTATGATAAGAAAGCGAACATCTCTGTAAAATCTTTCAACAGCGTGATCTTTTGAAAAACCGTAGCTTGCGAAAACCCTCGAAGCTATGTCAACGGCTTTAACCGCTGCTTCACTTGCGAACAGTTTTGCCATGCTCGCTTCTTTAATAGGCTTTTCTCCTCTATCCACGAGCCATGCTGCGTGATAAACAAGCCATTTTGCCGCTTCGAGCTCAGTTGCAGCTTCTGCGATCATCAGCCTCACAGCCTGAAACTTTCCTATAGGTTTTCCAAACTGGACTCTTTCCTTTGCATATTCTATTGCATCCTTTATCGCCGCAAAACCAACTCCAAGGCTTAAAGCTCCGGTGGAGACTCTTATCTCAGCTAAAATCTCCCTCAAATATATGTGACCCATCCCTTCCTTTTCGCCAAGGAAATGATCAGTTGGAACCCTTACATCGTTAAAAACGACTTCGGAAGTCTTTAAACCTCTCAGACCCATTTTGTCAATCTCTCTTCCTACTTCAACCCCTTCTACTTCTCTCGGCACTAAAAAGAAATCTATTCCCTCCATTCCCTTTCCTTTGCTTGTTCTCGCAGCAACGGTGTAAAAGTCGGCTATGCTCCCGTTTGTTACCCAAGTTTTTACTCCGTTTATAACGTACTCATCTCCATCTTTTACAGCCGTCGTTGTGATGTTGCCGAGGTCTGATCCGGCATTTGGCTCCGTCATGCAGATTGCTCCTATTTTCTCCCCTCTAATGGCTGGGACGAGGTACTCCTCTTTCAACTCTTCACTTCCAAATTTGGCTATGAAATGAGTACTCTGAAAAGCCTGAATTGTAGCGCTTGCAGCCAGACTCAGCAAACCCTTAGCCATTTCCTCGCAGAAAATGCAGAATGTAACGCAGTCAGCGTTAGCTCCTCCATACTCTTCTGGATACCTCAAACCGAAACACCCAAGATCTGCAAGTTCCTTGAAAAGATCTTTGGGAAATTCTCCGCTTCTTTCAATTTCGTTTGCTCTTGGCTTTACTTTCTTTTCGACAAATTCTTGGAGAGTTTTTCTAAAAATCTCCTGCTCTTCGGTAAAAGTGAAGTCCATAAAGCATCACCTTCTTTCAACAACTATTTCGCAATAAGCATCACCTTTTGCCTTGCACAATCTCTCTTCGCTTACCGCTTTTCCGAAAATTATCTCTCCAACTCCGGCAAAAACTCCCTCTATAAGGTGACAAACTCCCTCATCCGATTTTCCGTATGCTTCGGCGAAAGGTGAGTTGTGGACTCTAATAACGAATTTTTCTTCGTGAAGTTCCCATTCCATTCTTCCCCAGCCAATCTGAGTCCCCATAGAACACATGAAAGCGAGGATCTCCTCTTCTGAAAGTCCAAGTTCTTTCGCGAACTTTTCAGCCGATAATTTACCTCCGGTGTACCCTCCAGAGAAAAGAGCCTCCTTAGCTTCCCCACAAATTTCGTTCACCTTTTTCTGGATTCCGACTATCGTTTCGGGTCGGATGAAAAGGTAGCGGATATCCTTGTAGTACCACCCTCCAGATTCTTTGTCGTGGGATATTTCCTCTACAAGTTTGATTTCCATCAAATTTCACCTCTCAGCTTTTTTGTAGCTTCAACATCAACTTTCAGCGTTTTTGGATCTATTATGACCTTGTAATCTTCCTTGGCTTTCTCTATCGTAACCTTTCCGTCTCTGACGTCCTTTTCGATGAGGGAAAAGTCTCTCTCAAGGGGATTCCCGTATCCTCCTCCTCCGGGAAGCTGCAAGCTCACGACATCTCCTTTCTTCAAAACATCAATCCCCTTCGATTTCAAACGGATGTTATCTTTATCCGGATTCAGAATGAATCTTCCCGGCATGCCGGGTTTTCCTCCGAAAAGACCGTGGGGAGGGAACTTCTGACTATCTCCGTACCTTGCAAAAACGACTTCGTCCGTCAAAAATCTGATATCTCTCCTCAAACCTAAAGCTCCTCTGTATTTTCCTGCTCCCCCTGAATCCGGTATAAACTCGTACCTTTCTATCATTACCGGGTACTCTATCTCTATAGCCTCT
>WAQS01000261.1 GCA_015520115.1 Ferroglobus sp. | reverse complement strand
GTCCTAATGCGAGAAACGGAGCTTTCAATCCTCTTTTCATCGAGCTACGATTCTGCGACGGATGAATGGTGGTTCGGTTTTACACGCTTTCAATCCTCTTTTCATCGAGTAAACATCTTAGCTGCTCCCTCGTTGTTCGTCACGCTGATCTCTTTCAATCCTCTTTTCATCGAGCAAAGTGACGAATGGGATTCTGACGACGATTACATAATCCTTTCAATCCTCTTTTCATCGAGGGTTATACTCTAACAAAATTTACGTCGAATGGAAGTATATAACGCTTTCTTTCAACAACACCCCCTCGAACATCAAACGTCAAGCAAAACCCTTAAAAACGAAATCCAGACTGTTCGAGAAAAAATTTATAAAGTTCAGCAGCTCTTGAAAGTTAACAGCGTTAAAAGTGCAGAATGTTCGAGTAGTCCAAGAATTTTGGAAAGGCTAAGAGATTCAGTAAATCATTTCATCCAGCATTTCTTTCTCAATTCCAAGCTTAATCTCTCTGGCAATTCTTTTGCCCATGTACATGTTCTCTCCAAATAGAATGTAGCTGTAGGGTGAAGATGGAATGCCCACATTAGTTCCCGCAACTATCCTTGCCGAAATTTCGAAGAAGTACATTTTTCCTTCTTCATCTATGACGCTCTCCAAGCAGAATGGACCCACCATTCCGGGGTACGCTATCCTTTTCGACTCTTCGTAGACTCTAATTCCCGCTTCAATAGCTTCGGCAAGCATGCTCTCCCTAAGAACCACCGGAAAGTTTCCCACGACTGTAAAAGTCAAATCCAATTCTTTCTTTAACTGCACCTCTGCCGGAATCCTCCCTAAACCGTCAGCATTGCTTTCGTATCTTCTATCAACGCTTATCAACTCAATCCTTTCGTAAACCGGGGAGTAAAAGAAGGAAAAGTAAACGTTAGCTCCGACTACATATTCTTGTATGAAAGCCTTCTCAATTTCCTCTTCACTTATCAACCCAGCATTGACGAACTTTTTCGCTTTCTCTTTAAAATCCTCGTAGCTTGTGGCGAGAAAGTATCCTTTTCCTCCCTTTGCTCCCGGATACTTCACTATAACAAGTCTATCAATTTCCTTCGGAGATTGAAAAGTTTTGGGCATTTTCAAGCCGGCATTTCTCAGCCACTTTTCTTGATTTTCTCTTTTGGTTTCCCACTCCATCAGAACTCTGTTTCCAAAAATAGGAACAAGCAGTTTATCAAACTTCCCTATGTAAGCGTTAAACGATCCGTGAGGAATGAGGATAGCATTTGCTTCCCTAAGTCTTTTCTGAACGCTTTCATCTAAGAGCTGGGTAAAATCCGAAACCTCCCAAATTTCGTCGGCAACACCGAAGGATTCGTAGATTACTCTCTCTCTTTTTCTTGCGATACATATTGTTTTGAATCCCTCCTCTTTAGCTCCTTTGAGAATGTTAAGAGCTGAGTGACTCCCAAGTGTTGCGATCGAAATTTCATCTTTGTTGTAGTTTTTCAGAATCCCGAGTATTTTCTCCCTCACAATATCTCCTCCAGCTTTAACAGTCTTTCGAACTCTTCAACGGCAAATTTTTCGAGCTCCTCAATTTCTTCTCTTTTTATTCCTTTGAACCTCCCCTGAAGCTTTATGTATTTTTCTGCCGGAATTCTGTTTTCGTAAGCTTTTTTGCTAATCTCGGATATTCTAAGCTTGTTATCCTTCTCCCACAAAATCCAAAATAGAGATTGAACGGCAAGTCTCGCGATTTCTACAGTTAAGCCCGCTTCAAACTTCCAGCCTGGCGGGCAAGGGCAGTGAACGTGGAGAAGTCTAAACCCATCTTTTTCTCCAGCTTTCCTCATCTTCCTCCTTAAGTCTTTTACGTATCCTACCGAAGCTGTAGCTACGTAACCATAGTTGATTAAAGATAGCGAGACACTTCTCCTATTCTCCCTCTTTCCAGCTGGATCGGTTGTCGTTTTTGCATATTTTGGCGTCGACGAGCTGCTCTGATTTCCAGTGTTCATGAAAGCTTCGTTGTCAACTATGACAACCATCACATCCTCGTTCCTCTCAGCAATAGCTTTTAGAGCAGTAAAGCTGATATCTGCTGCTCCATCACCCATCCAAGCTATCACGTTAGCTTTAATCCCAAGCTTTCTGTAACCTCTGCTCATTCCAGCTGCAACTGAGGGCGTGGAGGGAAATGGAACATGAACCACTGTAAGTTTCAAAGCCGAATTCGGATGAATTCCGGCTATAACAGTCGAGCAGCTTGCCGGCATTAGCACCACAGGATTTTCAATTTCATCAAGAGTTTTCATCGCTATCGTAATGGGACAACCATGGCAGCTTGCATTTCCCGGCAGAATCATGGGTACCACTCCACCTCTCCGATTTTTCCCGAAACAAATCTTCTGACCAATGCTTTTATCTCGGAGTAACCTATTTCGTAGCCTCCAAGAGCCGCTATAACGTTCTTAGCCTCAGGAATTATCCTTTTTATTTCTCCTCCCATCCCTCCGAATTTGTAGAGAGCTGAACGATCGACCACGAGAACGTCCCCAGAAATTTCTTTTAGTTCTTCTTCCGGGAGAGGTCTGAGAAACCTCAGCTTCAGCAAACCAATTTTCACCCCTTCATCCCTCATTTCGTCTACAACATCTTTAAAATCCCCACTCCACCCTCCGTAGGTAACGATGACGTAATCTGCATCTTCCACTCTGTATTTTTCTGCCAAAGAGAAGTCTTCTCCAAGAAAACACCTACCGATCTTCTCTATTTTCCTCCTCGAATTTTCAAGGTCCTTCATTAACGTTTTCCTCGCTTTGTGCCTCGCATCGTTTACCGTTACAGCGTTAAGAGCAAATTCAGAGTTCGGAAGGATTTTATAAGCTTGCTTTCTCTTCGGAAGCTCCACATCCCTTACCTCCACGACTTCTGCGGTGTGACTGACCATAAACGCATCGTAACTAACTGAATAAGGAATGTTTAACTCCTCGCTGATGGGGAAGCCTATAAGCGTGAGGTCGAAGCACTCCTGAGCGTTTTCAGCCATGGAAATTATCCAACCCACATCCTTCAAAATCATAACATCCGAGTGATCGGAGTGAATGTTCCAAGGAGCTCCTATCGACCTCGTCGGAAGAGCCATAACAAGCGGGACTCTGGATCCGGCTACCCACCAGCACATCTCGTACATGTAAGCCAGACCGTGGCTCGATGTAGCGGTAAAAACTCTCGCTCCGGTTAAAGCAGCTCCGTAAACAACGGACAAAGCTGAATATTCCGATTCGACATTAACAAATTCGGAGTTAAGCACTCCCTCTGCAACAAACTCGGCTAATTTTTCCACGACTGGAGTTTGCGGAGTAATCGGGTAAGCGGCAATGACGTCTGGTTCAGCAATTTTAACTGCTTCAGCAACAGCCTGATTTCCGTTTAATAAAACTCTCTTTCCGCTTTTATAGCTTTCATCTTGCAGACGTTCTTGCATATCAAACACCCCTTGCAGTAGTCGTAATCTATCCAGATTTTGTCATCTCTCACCTCTATCACGTTCTCTGGGCAGTATTCGGAGCATTCCAAGCATAAAACGCAAAGCTCGTGATCAACTATCGGCTTAAAAACCCTCCACTCTCCTGTTTTTCCCGCTGACCCCACCTTAGGATGAGAGATGAGAGGATCTAACATTTGACCACCTCATAACCTCTTTTTGCAGCAAGAACGTTCTCGTTAACTTTGGAGGAGAATTCGCTCATTACGGCATACTTCAAACTACTCAAGCTAATTCCCAAAACTTTTGCAATAGCTCCGCTCATCGGAGAGCTTATGAGATACCATCCAGAGGAAACTAAGCCGAGTTCTTCTGCAATTTTATTAGCGTTTAAACAGCAAAAACCTTCTGCAAAGCCATTCAAAATCTTGATTTCCGCATAATCTTCTTCAACGAGTTTTTCATCGAAGTAAGCCACAATTTTTGGCTTTTCCACCTTTGTATGTCTTCTTATCGGTTTTTCATCAATTCTCAGATAAGAGTAAACTTTAGCCCCTCTCCTCTCCGCTCCAAACTGAGGAATTGCCTGGGAGTACAATCCCTCTTCCATAGCCGCTTTGGCGAGAATTCTGGCGGTAGTTACTCCACCCTGCCCACCCCTGCTAACTATCTTGACTTCGATCATCATTAGGAAAGCAAGATCACCGCTTTAAAAACGTTTATATTGTTTTTCGAAGAATCTTTTACGTGAAATTAATACTGGTAATAGACAGAGATGACGACATTGGAAGAAAAGCGAAAATTAAGACTCCGGTAATCGGGAGAGAAAACTGTTTGAATGCTGCGGTTAAATTAGCCCTTTCCGATCCAGAAGACAGTGACGTTAATGCAATTTTTCAGGCTGTAAGGCTGTACGATGAATTAAAAAATGCTGAAGTGGCAATAGTTTCCGGAGATGAGGCAGTTGGAGTCGTTTCTGATACGAAAATAGCGAAGGAGCTCGATGAACTAAAGAGACTCGTTAACGCTGAGAGCGTTATTGTTGTTACCGACGGATCAGAGGACGAGTTCGTACTACCAATAGTATCCTCAAGGTTCAAAATAGACGGAGTAAGCAGAGTGGTTGTTAAGCAGAGCAGAACGATAGAGAGCACCTATTACCTGATAAAAAAGCTTTTCGAAGATCCTAAAATTGCAAAAGCCACATTAGCTCCCCTCGGATTGATCTTAGTCGTTTACGCAATCCTAACTCTAACCGGAAAATCCTACATGGCTGCTGGAGGCGTGCTGCTAATATTCGGGCTTTACATGATCCTGAAAGCCTACGGGATGGAGAACTACGTTGAAGG
>WAQS01000260.1 GCA_015520115.1 Ferroglobus sp. | reverse complement strand
CCACGTTTGGCGTTGGATAACCAACGTCTTTCTGGTGGAAGGGATCTGTAACAACGACCTTGCTCCCCTTTATTGCGAAGCAAGCGTGTCCGAACCAACGGAGCGATACCATGTAAAATAATCCGCATTAATCGTTATAAGCTTTCCCTTTGGAGTACTCTCGTTTCGATTGGACACTTTAGAGAGGAGGGTTATAAAAGAGGACGTCACTTGGGGAAGTTTTCCTTGAGGATTTTTCGAATGTGAACAACTACCGTTGCGAAGGATGTTGACTTCGAAAAACTCTCAGCTTACAACTCTCGTATTCGAAACCCGGATGGAGAGAAGCATTGGCGATGCTTTTTACAAAAATAGAATTTTAGAGGTAACTTTCGGCGAGGTCTCCAGCGATGGGAACTTTGTAGTACTCCCCTTGATACGCCTTTATCATTAGGACTATCCAGAGAATGAAGGCTAAAATTCCGAGAAGGCTGCTGAAAATTCCCCCGAGGAATGGTAGAAAGCTTAAGAGAAGTTGGAGGACGGTTATTGACAAGAACACGACTACCGACTGCATCGCATGAAATCTGACGAATCTGCTCTCTTTCTCGATTAAGAGAAAGATTATTCCAGTGATCCATCCGAGGAGATAAGACAGGAGGGCTTCTACGTTTTCATCAATTCCAAGAGATGTTTTCGCCATTTGATGGGCTTGAATTTTGGTAAATAAATATCTTTCGGGGTTTTTCTTCATTTGGTGAATTTTACGTGACAAAACTTTTAATCAGTTTCATATGTAGCTGATTTCATATGAAGGTGCTCGACCTTCGGGGGTTGACGTGTCCCATGCCGGTGATAAAGCTTAAAGGGGAACTTGAGAAGGAGAAGGGAGAACTTATGGTTTTAACTTCAGATCCGGGGACGCTGAGCGAAATTCCAGCGTTGGCTGAAAAACTTGGATGGAAGGTTGTTAAGGTGGAGGAAAACGAATGCTTCAAGTTTACCTTGAGGAAATAGTTCTCTACAAGCTTCCATTCGTTACTGCGGCAATCTTTTTTGTGGGATTATTTTACAGAATTTACAAGTACCTCTCCGTAAAGCTGAGAGTATTTCCGGTTTTTCCCAAAGCGTCGAAAAGCGGTTTGGAAAAGCTGTTTGAATACTTTAGCGATGTGTTTCTCTTTAAAACGATCTTTTCGTCCGATAAATTTCTCTGGGTTTTATCGTGGCTCTTTCATGTCTCTCTCTTCGTAATTTTGCTCGGACACCTCAGGATGTTCCTTGGAATTAAAGTTGATGAAAATTTCACGAGCTTTCTCGGGATGTTGCTTGGGGTAATCTTCCTTCTGACTCTTCTATCCCTTTTGGTGAGGAGGGTTGCCAAGCTCAGGGTTATTTCCACAGCAGAAGACTACTTCGCTTTAATTCTACTTTTAAGCGTTGCAATCAGTGGAATGTATTTGAGGTTGAATGACGTAAGCTTAGATGGGTATTTGCTCTCTCTAATTTCCGGTGAGAAGATAGTGGTTGGAAGTTCGGCTTTGGTCGTTCACGCCCTCCTCGCTCAGATTCTTGTAGCCTACTTACCCTTCGGAAAACTCTTCCACTCAATCGGAGTTTTTCACTCCAACTATCTGGTGAGGTGGAAGAATGCCAGAGTCCGCAGCTCTGTGCGTGAGGTGCGGTAATTGCTTGGAGAACTGTCACATCTACTTATCCACGGGGGAATGGAAGCACGCTCCTCCAAACAGATTGAAAATTCTGAGAAAGAAAGCGGATTTTGTCGCTTTCGAATGCAACGGATGCAGGAGGTGCACGGTTTTCTGTCCTTTTTCTGTGGAAGTTTCAGCCTACGTTTCAAGAGCGAGGAGGGAAATTAAGAATGAAGCGAAAGCTCTTGTAGAACTTGTTGAAATCCAGCTTGAGAAGGGAAGGAATTTCGAGAAGCACAAGCAAATGTACGAGGCGGCGATAAGATTTCTTGAGAAAAAGCACAACGTAAAAATTCCCCTGAATAAAAAAGCCGAAATCCTCTTTGTTCCCCTTCAGGGAGAGCACACGATAATTCCAGCTGCAAAACTCTTCAATTTAGCTAAAGAAGACTGGACCTTAAGCTACTTCGAAGCTTCTAACTTCGCCTTCTTTCTTGGGGATATGGAACTCGCTAAGAAAGTTTCCGAGAGAATATTCCGAGAAGCAGAAGGGCTTAACGCTGAGAAAATAATCGTTACGGAATGCGGTCACGCTTATAGGGTTTTCAAGATGTTTTGGAGGGAGTGGTTTGGGAGGGATTTCGAGATATTAAACATAGTTGAGGTTGCTGCAGATTATCTTGAAAAGGGAATTGTGGAGGTTAAGGGGAGTTTGACTGAGCCGGTGACTTATCATGATCCGTGTCAAGCGGCAAGAAACTCGGGATTGATAGAGGAGCCGAGAAGAGTTATAGAGAATTTTTCGGAAGACTTCAGAGAGATGAGGCCGAACAAAGAGAGGAACTTCTGCTGCGGGGGAGGTGGAGGATTAGTAGCGATTCCGGAGATGAAGGACTTCAGAATGATAGCGGGAAAGAAAAAGGCTGAACAAATAAAAGAGACTGAAGCGAAGTATGTCTTAACAATTTGCGAAAACTGCAGAACTCAGCTTAAGGATTTGAGGGAGCATTACAACTTGAATTACGAAGTTTCCGGAGTTGTCGAGCTTCTATCCAAATTCATCTGATCAGACCGTATGCCTTTCTTCATCGCCAGTCTTGGGGCAAGGGTATCATCACCCCTCAGCCTAACGAGGGTTCATCATCCCGGCTCCGCTGAGAGGTATTTCATCATCTAAAGAAATCATCTTACCGATTGGATTTAACCCTTTCGAGCATCTCCAGATAGGACTCTCTTAGACTATCTTCCTTCTTAAAGCCGAGTTCTTCGGCGAGTCTGAAAATTTTCTCCTTAGCTTTTCCAACGTCTTCGCTGTCGATTTCGAACTCAACGAAATCTCCGAGGTTAAAAACGTGGTCGACGCAAACGAGTACTCCTTCAACCTCGTAAAGCTCCCTGATCTTTTTCACCTCTCTCACCGGCTTGAATCCGAGTTTTTTGAGAAGCTCCACAGCCTTCTCGAAATCGTCAACTTTTATCTTTATTTCTTCCCTCGTTTTAGTCTCACTATCAAGCTTCGGACCTTTGTAGGTTATCGTCACGCCTTCTTCGTCCTTCCTAACCCTCAAAGCCTCGTCGCTCTCTTTGAAATCTCTCAGGGGAGAATTGAAGTATATGTCCTCCTCAAGTTTTCTTTTCAAAAAAGAGCCTTTCTCAGCTAACAGCTTCTTGAGTTTATCTGGCTCTTTAAGTGGAAATTTCGCTTCCACTTCCACTTTCTCTCATCTTTCCCAAATTTTTTATACCTTTCTGAATTGGCTTTCGTGATGACGATCAAGGAAGGGGACTTCGTTAAGATAAGCTACACGGCGAAGCTTGAAGATGGAACAGTGATCGACTCTACCGATGAGAACGTGGCTAAAGAAGCTGGAGTTTACGAGGAGCACGCGAGGTATGGGGATATAGTCATTGTAGTGGGGGAAGGACACGTTTTAAAGGGGTTGGAGGAGGACATAGTCGGCAAGGAAGTTGGATACAAGGGGACTGTGGAAGTCCCTCCGGAGAAAGCATTCGGCGAATACGACCCGAACAAGAAGGAGATGGTAACTCTCAAAAAGTTCAAGGAGAAGCCGAAGCCCGGGGATAGGGTTAGAGTAGGGGACAGAGTGGGGATCGTAGAAAAAGTTGTGGGCAGGAGGGCGATAATCGACTTCAACCATCCGCTGGCTGGAAAGAAGATAATCTTCGAGTACGAGATAAAGGAGAAAATAGAAGACCCAGTGGAGAAAATAAAAGCCCTGTTCTTAATCCACACCGGCAGAGAGCTTGAGACAAAAGTTGAAGACGGAAAAGCGGTAGTGGAAGTGCCGAAGGACGTTGCGTTCAACCAGTTCTTCCTCCTCGGAAAGATCACGGCGGTGAACAAAATATTCGAGCACTTGCCGGAGATAAAGGAAGTTGAGCTTGTGGAGAGATACGTTAGGGAAGAGTCTAAAGAGGAATCTTCCTAACTTTACCAAACTTTTTCACGTTTCTGCAAAACTGGCAGACTTCTGTTGAAGTCGGCTCTCCACAGATTTTGCAGCTCTTCAATTCCCCTTCGACTTTTTCCCTTTTTACGAGGCTTCTTAAAACGCCCTTCTTAAACCCCGGAATTCTTTTCTCTATCACATAAACAAGCTCCTTCCATTTTGGATCCGGAGCTTTTGGGCACTCGTCTGGGAGAAAAGTCAATCTCCTTGAGAGAACGAAGAGGAGGTTTTCCTTCTCCCCGATCTCGTAAAGGGGTTTAGCCTTTGAGACGAATTTGAAGTAACCTTCTATCCTCGGTAGAAGCTTTTCGCTCCACTCGAAGTTTCCGGAGTAAAGGTTCTTCAATACGTTCGCAACAATATCTTCGGCGCAGTGTCCTGTGGCAACGACGTCGAAGCCTTGCTCCCTTGCAAACCTGTTCATTATATACCTCTTAGCATTTCCGCAAACGCTGCAGGCTTTCTTCCTCACATCGCTTATCGTAAATCCGTATTCGGAGAGAGTTACTACGTGGAGGGGAATTCCAAGATTATCGCACAGCTCTCTGCAAACCTCTTCTGACTTCTTGCTGTACTCCCCTATTCCGAGGTTTATGTGCAAAGCCTCGACTTTAATCCCGAGCTTATCTTCAAGCTCCTTCAATGCGGCAATCATGGCTACGCTATCTTTCCCCCCACTTACCGCAGCGAGAACTCTCTCTCCTCTCTTTAAAATTCCGTATCTCCTGATACTTCTCTCAACTAAGCTCAGGTACCTCTTCGAGTAGCACTCCTTACAGTAGTAGCGGTTTCCGATTTTCTCGATCGCATTTTTCCCGCATTCGCACCTCATACTCTCACGTTCGGTATTATCACCGAGAGGGCGATCGAGACGAAAACTATTACGGTCGTGACTTTGCTCAGGCTTTCCGCTCTCGGGGAAATTCTTTTCAATAATTCCTGAAATATCCTTCCTCCGTCGAGGGGGATGGCTGGGAGGCAGTTAAATAGCCCAACGTAAAAGTTTATCCACCCTATCCAGTAGAGGGCGTTGAGGAGGTAGAAAATCTCCTTGTCGCCGTTGAATATTTTTTCGTAAATTCCGGAGAAGCTGTTGAATGTCGTTATCGGCATTGCCATGACGAAAGCCCATCCTGCTGGATTCGTCATCATCTTTGGAATCGACTTCAACGTGGAGAGGATTCTCTCGGCGTAGGGATAACTCGGCACAATTCCCGAGACGTTGTCTCTAATGTAAACTCCCATCAAAGCTCTTTCTTCTCCTCCAAGAACGAGTTTCTTTACCTCATAGCCGGATCCGTTCCAGACTTTTAATGTGATTTCTTCTCCCGGTCTTTTGTTCCTCAAAATTTCTGCGAGCTGCTTAGTAGAGACAACTCTTTTCCCATCTGCTTCAACTATTATCATTCCCTCCTTTAAAACTCCTTCAGCGGGCATGTCCTTCATGATTCCAATTATCTCCACTCCAACCACTCCGTTAAGAACGATCTCTTTTCCGTTTTCGAGCTTGATTTTAAGAGGCGTCTTCGTTATGGCTTTTTCAAAATCTTCCGGAGTTTCAATCTTTACTCCGTTCACTTCCACTATTTTTGTTCCAGCCTCGATTCTTCCGCTTGAGTCGTGCAAAACCGCAACAGCCGGAGAGATGTAGGAGAGGAAGTGAAAGAAGAGGACAAATGCTAAAGCGGCAACGATAAAATTCCCTGTGATTCCGCTTGCAAAAACCCTAATCTTTTTACTCGACTCAGCCTTTTTCAGTTCCTCTTCATCCGGCTCAGCAAACCCCCCTATTGGGAGAAGTAGGAGTAGAACACCTACGGATTTCACCCTAATTCTCTCAACCAAAGCCAGAATGCCGTGGCTAAACTCGTGAACGATTAAAGTTACGAGCTGCCCTATAGCCCCCCATATTAACGGAATGAACTGGTTAACCCCCGGAATCAGTAAAACGTTTCTCGGGCTTGTTATTTCCGAAGGGGGTGGAGGAGAGGTGAGGAGAATGTAGTCCATGAAAATTATGAGAAAGAACATGAAAGCCATTCCGAGGAAAATGAGAGGGACTCCGACTATAGCATATAT
>WAQS01000259.1 GCA_015520115.1 Ferroglobus sp. | reverse complement strand
GATCAATTTTTTCAAACACCCCAACGACTTTATAGAACGTCGTTCTCTCCTTTAATTCCCTCAGTTCTTCTTCCTCAAGCTTCTTTTCAGCTTCGACGAAGAATATGTAATCTCCAAGCTTAATTCCGGAAGGGCGACTTTCAAGTTTTCTCAGATTTATGTTTCTTCTCTTGAATATCTCAAGAACGCTGAAAAGTGCTCCGGGTCTGTCTTCGACTCCAAAGAAAAGAGCGGTCACGTTACCTTTTAGCTCTCCTCCCCTCTTCCTTACAACGTAAAACCTCGTTACGTTCTCTTTAACGTCTTGAATTCTTCTCCTTAGTATCTGAAGTCTGTAAATTTTTGCCGCATTTTCTGAAACTATCGCAGCCGATTTGTCATCCAAGAGCGTCACTGCATCACTCGTGCTCTTGGTGTACCTAATCTCAGCGTGGGGTAAGTAGTTGTTTATGAACGTCATACACTGCGAAACTGCTTGAGGATGAGAATAGATGACTTCGATTTCCTTGAGATCGATAAGCTTCTTCGCAGCCAAATTCAGGTTGACTTCAACTTCCGTCTCAGCAAAAACCTCGACATCGTGCTTTAAAAGAGCGTCAAGGGAAGGGATTACAGTTCCGTTTATCGAATTCTCTATCGGCAAAATCCCGAAATCTGCTTTACCGCTTTCCACAGCCTTTACTATTTCGTCGACGCTCGAACAGTAAATCAACGGGAGCTTGGAATGTATCAGCTTCAAAGCAGCTTCTTCAGAAAAGCTTCCAGCGGGTCCGAGAACCGCAACTTTTCTTTCCACGCCAGCAACTTTATACTCCTCAGCTTTTGTGAGGCTCATTATCTCCTCGAAAATCTTGCTGACGCATCCTGCGTCAAGGGACGTTTTCGACGTTAGCTCCTTTAATTTGAAGTACTCAACCTCCGAAACTTCTATCGGCTCGTTTCTCTTTATTTTTTCCAGCGCAATTCTCCTTCCAGCTTCTACTCTCTTCTCTATTAACCTCAAAATTAGAGAATCCACCGTTTTTATGTAACCTCTTAGCTCCTCAAGAGAATTCGGGGTTAAGGTCGTTCTTGCGCTGTCAAGTATTATCGTCGTGTTTTTGCCGTTTTTGAACGCGCCCCTTAAGTAATTGAAAAGCTCCTGAATTCTGTCTTCTTTGATGAGTCTGTCAACTTCTGCGGCGGCTTTTATTATCTCCTCCCTAACAACCTCTCCGTTTTCGAGAATGTACTTGTACATCCTCCAGTCCTGATTTATTATCCTCGACGCAAGTTTTATCAAAGTAAGGGATATTGGCGAGAGAATTTTCAGCTTTTCATCGCTGAACCACTCTCTTAGGTAGTAAGATAGCGTGAGGAGGAGGAAGTGAGATGCGCTTTGAATTTTTGACATCTCCTTATCGTGTTCTTCCAAGCTTAGATAGCTTAAAACCGCTCCGCTTTTTCTAAACTCTTCTAATATCTTTTCGGCTCTCTCATCCTTTGGCAGTCTGACAACTATTACGTTCGACAAACCGATCTCGCTATCCGGTCCGAACATCGGATGAATGCTCATCCATTCAAACCCAGACTTTTCGTAAATTTTCACGAAGGGTTTCTTTACTGAAGCTATGTCAACCAGAAGAGCGTTTTTGTCAGCATACTTTTTGATCTCGCCAACAGCCTCTTCTATTTTATCCATCGGAACGCATAGGAAAATCACGTCAAAGCTCCCTACGTCTCCCAACTCTATCTCACTTTTATGTTTAACGACATCGTATCCCCTTACGAAATAGCCTCTATTCTCGAAGAAGTTTTTAAAGAAACTGCCCATTCCTCCCATTCCGTAAATGCAGATCTTCATCTATACCCCAGCTCCTTGAGTATCTTTACAGCTTTGAAAACGTCATACTGCCCGGGGGCAACGCCTTCACCAACTCCGCAGTAGATGAAGGGTGATCCAAGGAAAAGAGAGAAAATCCTCGTGAATGAAAATTCCTCTCCCATGAGAAATGCCACGACATTCTCGTAATCGCACAACAATTTGACGATCCTCTCAACATCTTTTTTGCTTCTTCCAACAGTAGCGATTTTCACTATGTCTCCCCTTCTGTTCTCCACAATTCCTTTGAGAAAGTCGTAGTCTGGAGTTTCGTTGAAGTTGTGGTAGGATTCGATCACCTTACAGCTCATCTTTTCGAAAACTTCATCGGCCAGATAGTACTCCAGATCAACGTAATCGCAGAACTTGCTATAGTTTTCAAGAAGTTTCATCCTCTCCTCTTCACGACCGATAAACTTTCCCCCGTCTTCCGGTTTTCTTATCGTCACTATACTTATCTTTTCAATCCTCACTCTTTTTGGCTCTGGAAGCTTTCTGAAAAGATCGATGCGAAATTCCACTCCATCTACAACTCTTAAAACCTTTGAAACTTCGGAAAAGTTCTTTACGCTTGCTATTACCTTACCTTTCAATTATGAACTCCTCCACCGCAACACCAAAATGCCTCGCTTTCTCACCAATCCATACTAAAACCCTGTCTCCCTCCTTTAACTCAGAAACGCTCAAGTGTTCTCCATCCTTTCCCACGAGCTTTATAGTTTCCGCGTTCTGAAGAATAACGCTCCCTCTCAAGCCGTTGACTTCAGCTTCTACGAGTATCATCGGTCTCTTCTCGATCTTCACCCTCCCGACGTAGCTTTCCCTCGTATTTCCGTCGAATCTCACTATCTCCACTTTATCTCCAGCTTTAAGTTCCGAAAGGTACTTCGTTTTATCTCCAACTTTGATGTAGGCATTCACGCTTCCGGCGTTAACTCTGAAAGGTCTTGCGGAAACGTATTCGCTCTCTTCACTCTCGCTTGCAACAAGAAACATAAACTCAGCTTTGTTTCCTACGAGCATTCCCTCTCCTTTACTCATCAGCGTGATAGTATCGATGCAAACTCTGTCACCAACTCCGAGAGGGGAAATCTTCTTAATTTCAGCTTCCACAAGCTTCAGCTTCTCTCCTTCCCTCAAAATGTTTGCGAATTCAGCGAGTCTCTCTCTATCGTAGGCTTCGACTATTATTCCATCGGCTCCCTTTTCGAGGGTGTGGAGGACAGTTTTCGCTTCTTCTGGAGTTTTCACGAGAACGACGACCTTCCCTTTTTTCCTCAAGGCTACGATGTTTTCCAGTGGAATTATTTTCCAGTTTTCGAAATCGAGAAAAACTCTACCCTTCTCTTCAGCAATCTTCAGAGCTTTCTCTACGTCTTCCCTGCCCTTTACCTCAAAAACATCTTCCGATGAAACCTCTATTCTTCCAAGCTTCTCCGAAAGTTCTTTAAACTCATCTTTAACGATAACTCCGGTGAATCCAAGTTCTATGGCATCTTTAATACTCTCTTTGACCTCTTCCCAATTCTCACCTTTGTTTATCAACCAAAGCTCCTTCATCTCTCCACACCTATCAACGCTTCTTTGAAAGCCGACTTTATAGCTAAAACGACCCCTCTCGGATCTTCCGCCTGAAAGACGTTTCTTCCGGCGGCAACCCCTCTTGCTCCAGCCCTTATCGCGTTTCTAACATCCATCAAGAAACTTTCAAAGCTTTTTTTGCTTCCTCCGGCTATTAAAACTGGAACATCCACGATTTCAACAACTTTTGAGAAGCTCTCAGCACTTCCCGTGTAATTGGTTTTTATTATGTCCGCTCCGAGCTCGTAAGCCACTCTTGCAGCATGCATAACATTCTCGACCTTCCTCTCATCAACTCCCCTCCCCCTCGGGTAGCTCATCACGAGCAACGGCATTCCGTATTCGTCAGCTTCCTCGGCGATCATTCCAACATCTTTCAGCTGCCTCTCTTCGGTCTCGCTTCCAACGTTTATGTGAACGCTCACGGCATCAGCTCCGAGCTCTACCGCTTTCTTTACGCTCGTCACGATTGTTTTCGCGTTCGGATCTGGGGAGAGGGACGTGGAGGCTGAGAGGTGTATTATTAAAGCAGATTCCATTTCTTCGACGTACTTCGAATGCTTGACAACCCCTTTGTGCAACACGAAAGCATCAGCCAAGCCGTCGAGCCTTTCGAGCAGAAAATCTATTCTCTCCAGCCCAGCCTCAGGTTTCGTTATTCCGTGATCCATGGGCACCACTAAGCTCAAATCGTTTCTGAATATCCTTTTCAGCCTTCTTCTCTTTCCTACCATTTTATGCACCTCTTTTATTTTTGAAGTTTATATTTTTGAGGAGCGGGAATTTGACAAGGGAAAGCACCCCCGGAAAATATTTTGCAGTTTTAGAAGCTATATCTATAGCTAAAGCTAAACGTAAACCAGAAGAAGTATCCGAAGGTTAGGTCATCGTGAGACTTTGCCAACATTCGGCAAAGTGTTCACAAAAACAATATAAAAGATTTTCGGTTTTTAATTCGCTGAAACTATCTGCTTGAGAAGTGTTCCCACCCTCCGGGGAGCAAGGGTCTCGTCTCTTTTCCGATGAGAAAGACTCCTTTTCCCTTAGAAACTTCTCCAATAATGCTGAACTCGAAATCCAGCTCTTTAAGCTT
>WAQS01000258.1 GCA_015520115.1 Ferroglobus sp. | reverse complement strand
GTATTAAGGTGCGTTAAAATGATGGGTTTGAAAAAGGTAATTCTCAAGCTCTGGCATCCCAACTGTTGGAGTATCGAATCTACTAAAGATCATCCCCGTGTATGTTTGATTTCTAACGGGTTATTCAAGCTTGAGAATGAAGTAAGAGCAAATTTCCACCTTGTCGCTGAAAGCTACGAGGATCTGAAGGAGTTCATCGAAGATATAGAGAACTACAGCGAATACGCTCACGAAGTTTACGTAATAGGAAAGAACGATCTCGAAGCGGACATACATGCGAGATTTCCACCCCACACGACTTTCTACGAAAAAGTTTTCTCCCTTGAGTTCATGCCTATGAGAATTTCCATATCAAACGGATTCGAGTACTGGGTAATTCTCGTTGATGAGGAAAAGCTGAGCGAGACTTTGAACAAACTCATGGAGCTCGAAGATATTGAGGTGGAGGTTTTGAGCATAACGAATCTTCGCTCCTTGGAAGATGAGAGGGTTGAAGACGTTATAGGGGAAATTCTCAGGAGTCTTTCGATGAAACAGAAGAAGGTTTTGATATGTGCTTACAAAAGAGGATACTTCGAATGGCCGAGGAAAACGAGCGTAAACGAGCTTGCAAAGAGTTTTGGAATAGCCAAGTCAACGTGTCTGCATCACTTAAGGACAGCCGAATTAAAAATAATAAGGAGGATCATCGAGGAGCTGAGGGACAGAGAACCACATTTGTTAGACATCAAGGCATTTGAATAAAATTTTTTATTGAAAACGATCATGATTGATCGTTTTGTTATATAGTTTCGATTCGAATATCTATTTGTGGAGTGGGAAATCAGGTTTCACGGTAGGGGTGGGCAAGGAGTAGTTACAGCCTCGAAAATACTTGCGGAGGTTGCTTTCCTTAACGGCTACGAAGCCCAGTCCATACCTTTCTTCGGAGCTGAGAGGAGAGGTTCTCCAGTTGTAGCCTCTACAAGAATTTCTACAGAAAAGATTAGGAAGAGAAGTCAGGTGTACGATCCCGATTACATCGTTGTTTTTGACTTGAAAATTTTGAATAGTACGGTCTTTCATAGGCTGAAGGAAAATGGCTTTGTAATAGTAAATGCGAGCAAAAAATTTGAAGTTGAGGTTGATAAAAGCGTTTTTCTCGTTAGAGTTGACGCGACAAGAATAGCCATCAAAAACGGTCTGTTTCTTGGAGATTTGCCAGCAGTAAACCTCCCTATACTCGGAGCTTTTCTCAGAGTTTTTCCAAAACTCGATTTAGGCTCTCTCGAAAAACTCGTTTCGGAGAGGTTTGGGGAGAGAAGCGCTGCTGCCGTTAAGGAAGCTTTTGAATCTGCGGTAATAGAAAAGGTATGCGGCAGATGCGGAAGGAGAGAGGTTAAAGTTTGCGAGGACGGATTTGTAAAAGCTCCAATCTCGAAGCCGAGCGTTGGGGTTGTAGAAACATCTCTGTGGAGAGACCTAAGACCGGAGATAAATTACGATGTTTGCAACAATTGCTTGAACTGTTGGCTTCACTGTCCCGAGGGAGCGATAAAAAGAAGGGGAAGAGTTGAGATAAACTACGAATTCTGCAAGGGCTGTTTGATCTGCTACGAGGTTTGCCCGAAAAGTGCTATCACCTTTTCCGAGGAGGTTGTTGCATGATTATTACTGGAAATCAAGCTGCCGCTCTGGCTGCGAAGAATGCAAAGGTAAGAGTTGTCGCAGCATATCCGATAACCCCAGCCACACCGGTTCTTGAGGAGATCGCAAAAATGATCGAAGCGGGAGAGATGAGAGCGCGACTAATTCTCGTCGAGTCGGAACATTCTGCAATGGCTGCTTGCATTGGAGCTTCATTAGCTGGAGCAAGATGCTTCACAGCCACCTCAAGCCACGGCTTGGCTTACATGCACGAAATGCTTCACTTCGCAACGAATTCAAGAGCGCCGGTTGTCATGGCTGTGGCAAACAGAGCTATCGGACCGGGATGGAACATATGGGCTGACTTGAGCGACAGCATTTCCCAAAGAGATACGGGTTGGCTGCAGTTTTACTGCGAAGACAATCAGGAAATCTACGACAGCGTAGTGATGGCTTACAGAGTTGCGGAAAGCGAGGACGTTTTGCTTCCGGCGATGGTGTGTTACGATGGTTTTGTTCTTTCTCACATGGCTATGCCGGTTGAAATTACCGATGTTAGCGAGTTTATCGAGGACTTCAGCTTATCTTCGGTAATCGATTTTGAAAATCCGACAACTTTCGGCAACATCTTGTCTCCAGATTACT
>WAQS01000257.1 GCA_015520115.1 Ferroglobus sp. | reverse complement strand
GTTTCCCTGTCGCTCTTTATCATTTCGAGTATTTTGTCCCTAACGATTCTTGCGACAACCCCGCTCTTTCCTTCAGTCGTTACGGCTATTTTTATTCCTTCGACTTCTCCTTCGAAAGGTACTACGACTTCGGTTCTCTCCGCATCGTTGGCGAAATTTTTGAGAAAGTTGTACTTTTTCGAAAGCCTCTCAACGACTTCGTTCACTTCTTTGCTTCCCACAGCCACCACTACCATAAACGCATTTTTCACGTATTTTTCGAGGAAATCTGCTCTCTTCGCATCACCGTAAACAAGTTCCACTTTTCCCTCTTTTTCAAGCCTCTTCAGCTCGTCGGAAAAATCGAGGCTTATGACAACAACCTTTGCTCCGTAACTCAAGAACTTCTTCGCTCTGCTTGTCCCAACTCCTCCTCCACCGATTACAACTATTTTCTTTCCATTTAATTCGACGTACAGTGGTATTCTCATCCAAAAATCAGTGGACGAAAAAGCTTTAAAATGTTTTTATTGCAAACTTCTAAACTGCCAGCGTTATGGCCGTTCCTTCGGAAATAACTTCATCTCCCCTCTTTACTCTGATGACGAAAAAAGCTGTCCTTCTTCCGCTTATCTTTTCAGCTTCCGCTACAAGCTTATCTCCCTCTTTGGCACCTTTAAAAAAGTTTATCGAAATGTTGATCGCCATCCTTTTCATGTCGTAGTTTGCAGCTAAAGCGAGGGCAAAATCAGCTAAAGCAGCAATGTAAGCGCCATGGGCTGTACCGTGGATGTTTAAAAACTCCTTCTTCACAACTCCGGAAACCCTCGCATAACCTTCCCTTACCTCTTCCACTTCCGCTTCTAAGAATTCGGCGAAAGGATCAGATTTCAATTTTCTCACCTCTCGCAACACCCATGAGCTCCAAAGTCCTCCTCAATCTCTCGGCATCTCTTCTTTTAGCAATTTCCGCAAGCTTTCTTTCCCACTCTTCGAAAATAACGTTATTGCTCTCGATAGCCTCTATAAACTCCCTGTAGAATTTCACAATTTCGTAAATCAATTCGGTGCTGTACTCTCTTCCCTGAATTTTCAAACAGTCAACTCCAGCTTCGATTAGATCCGGGATTTCTCTAAGCAGTAAAAACATGTCGTTTGGAAGATTTCCGAAAGCGTGGTTGTTCAGACACCAATTAGAGAGGCAGGGTCTGAAGCAAACTCCACCCCTGTTAGGACTTCCGATGTAGTACGATTTTTCTCCGATTTTCTCGTATTTCAGCGACTTGTAGCTGCTCATCCAGCATTTGCCAAGATAAGTGAAATCTGTGTTGGCGTGGATTAAAATCTCTATTCCTATCCCCGCTCTCTCTTTGATTTCCCTTATCTCCTCCAGCGTGAGCTTGCAGTCAGCTACAAGCATCGAAGCTCCAGCTTCTTTGTAGAGCTTAGCCTCCTCGTAGTTTATGACGTTACAGCCTATGCTCGCCACTATTTTGAAATCCGGATAGTTCTCTTTCACGTACCTCATCAAACCTAAGTCGTTGAGAATGACAGCATCAACTTCAGCAGAATGCAGAAATTCCATTTTCTCTTTAAACATTTCAAACTCAGCCGGCTTGGGAAAAGCGTTCAGAGCAGCTCTTAGCTCTCCGTCAAAATCGTGAGCAATTTTAGCAGCTTCTATAATTTCCTTATCTTCAAGCTCGTACTTCTTACTCCTCCTGCTCCACCCCTTCACTCCGACGTAAACGCTGTCAGCTCCAGCTTCGAAAACCTTCCTAACCATCTCCAAGTTTCCTCCGGGACCAAGAAGATCGACCATCTCTATCACCTCGAAACGTAGATTTGACCGGCTTTATTGAAGTAAAATCCATTGCAAAGTCCTATTTCCGCAAGCTCAATCAACTTCAAGAAGTCTTTTTTGTCAAAACCTTTCTCGATCCTTTTTCTATATATTCTGCCGACCTCTTCTCTGTATCCGACTCTTTCCGATAGAGCTTCTATTCTTGCAGCATCAACAAAATTCAGCTTTTCTAAGTGTTCGTACATACACACATCTTTTCCGCTTAGCGTAACCTGTCCGAAAGGTTTCAGAACGAGATCTTCGCTTTTGAAC
>WAQS01000256.1 GCA_015520115.1 Ferroglobus sp. | reverse complement strand
GTGAGCAGATACATTTTCCAAGGGAAGTTGATGGTTGACATAATGCTCAAGAAAGCCGAGTGCTACGTTCTCACTGTCAGACAGGGTGTTTTCAAAGAAGGAGAGGAAACGAAAGGAGAAGTAAAGGAAGCGGGGATCAAGCCGAGTATAACTCCAAGAAGAGAGTTCGTCGGAATTATTGAGCCAGAAGTTGGAGAGGTCGACATCTCCCAAGCTGATATAATAGTTTCAGTCGGAAGGGGAATAGAAGATGCTTCCAACATAGAGCTGGCTGAGGAACTCGCTAAGCTTCTTGGAGGCGTCGTGGCTGGAAGCAGACCGGTGATAGACAACGGATGGCTGCCAAAGGACAGGCAGGTTGGAATTTCCGGAAAGACAGTAAAGCCGAAGCTGTACTTGGCTTTGGGAATAAGCGGGGCTTTTCAGCACGTTATGGGGATGAAGGACAGCGAGCTTATAATTGCTGTGAACAAAGATCCTGAGGCTCCGATATTTGGAGTAGCTCACTACGGTATAGTCGGAGACATTTTCGAGATAGTCCCAGTTCTGATCGAGAAACTCCAGAAAATCAAGGGATAAACCAAATTTTTATTTTTTATAAAACTCCAGTTAACAGTAAAAGTACGGTTATCGCCACCAACACTATAAGGACATCCACAACTCTAACTACAAAGGAGTTTTCGGAAGACACGATCTCTTCGAGATCCACCGAAGAAATTACCTTTTTCTCATCTACTTTTCCACCCTTCAATTCCGGGACTTCTCCGTCTTCCATCAAAGCCTCTATGTCTTCCCTCATGCCAACCTCAAAAAGTACTTTAATTTCCCGTACTTTTTAATTTCGGTCTTCATACCAGCCATGTTTTTCGCAAGCTTCGCAACATCCTTTGAAACAGCTGAGGACGGAAAAGCTACCACGAAAGGCTTACCGATTTCCCACGCTTTTTTCACGAGTTTTGACTCCCTTACGATTCCGGCGAGATTTTCACTGATCTCTTTCTGCGCAAGTTCGGCAAGAGCTTTTTCGCCTTTGTATCTGTTAACGATAACTCCGCTAACCTCCTTACCAATTGAAGAGGCTACGCTTATAACTCTCTTTCCGTCCTCTATTGAAGCTTTTTCCGGATTTACGACCACGTAAATTTTCTCGGAAGCCATAATTGGAAGTAAAGCGTACTTACTCAATCCGGCGGCAACATCAACGATAACGAAGTCGTAATCTTTATCCAACTCCTTAACCACTTCCGGAAAGCCGTCTAAATCTATTTTCTCAAGAGGTCCGGAGGAGGGGAGAATGTGGAGCGTTGTTTCTTTTTTTCCGACTTTAAATGGCAGCTCGTATATGGCTTCTTTAAGCGAAGCTTCCCCTTTTAAAACTTCGGGAAGTGAAGCTGGCGGACTTAAATTCAAATGCACGTGAACGTTGGGTAAGGCAACATCCCCATCAACAACAACTGTTCTGCCAAGGAAAGAGAGGAGAACAGCCACATTTACAGATATCGTCGTTTTCCCAACTCCACCCTTTCCCGAAGCTATTGCTATGATCATTTAAGGGGAATTTGCATCTCCTAAATATAACCTTTTTTAAACACTGTAATTCAAGCAAATCCCAAACATTTTGAAAAAGTTCAAAAACTCTTAGCTTCAACTACACCCATGGAAGAGGACAGACTTCTGTTGCTTGTGGAGAAACTTTCGGAAGAGGTGGAAGTTGAAAAGCTTGAAAGGCTTTTGTACATGCTCATAAAACTTGTAGAGGACGAAAAACTCATGAAGGCTTTGGAGCTCGTGGAAAGCCTTATTGACGGTATAACTTTACTCTCAGAAATGTACGACGAGAATTTGCAGAGCAGAATTGAGAATTTGATAGAAGCTGTCGCTCCCTGTGCTTTGAACATGGATAGAAAGGTGGGAGTAATCAGTGAAGCAGCAGCTCAAGCTTTGAGCGAAAGCTTAAACTACGAACCAGTGGGGTTGAGGGATTTATTAGGAGCTTTGAGAGATCCGAATGTTCAGAAAACACTTGGATTTTTAGTTAAATTCGCTAAAGAGTTTGGAAAGAGAATTTAAAACTTTTTTACTTCTTCTCCTTCAAAACCCTCACAGCCTTTTCCAGAACTTCCACAGTAGCTTTTCCGTAAACTTGAGGATTTCCGTCTGCCGAAATTATAGTGTTTGCTTCTATCGTAACTTTCTCGTTGTAATCCAAGCTTACCGTTTGGGTTACTATCGGCTCGATCTCTCTGAGTTTCTCTTTGGTGTACTCTGCCACAACCAGCGGTTCGCTTACTGAAGAAACAACAGCCGGAAAACCAACGAATGTCGCCATCGCAAGTCCGCCAGCTGAACCCTTTCCGAGAAACTCTTTCGAAGTTAAATTCACGAAGATGTTTCCGAATATTCCTTCGATTCTCTTTTCGCTGACCGTGATTCTTCCCCGGAATTTCTTTGGCTCGGCACGAACTTTTTCTCCTTTCATGAACTTTTCGGCATCAATCTGGGTTATTTTTCCGTTAATTGTTGCTAAAATTGTGTTTCCGGCAACAACGTCGTTAAAAGCGAGTCTGTCTGTTTCAATAACCCTTAAAGCATCGAGTTCGATAACTTCAAGTTTTTCCGGATCGAAGTCGGGAGGTGTTATGAGCTTTCCCACGTTTGTAGTTCCCGTTCCAATGCAGAGTAGAGGTGTTTTCGGTTTTGCTGAAGCTGCGTCGCTTGCAGTCCCATCTCCCCCGAAAACAACTATCAAATCGACCTTTCCGTCCATCAACCTCACTAATCTCTTTGTGTCCTCTCCCGTGAAAGTCCTTTTTATCCTCACGACCTCAGCTCCTTTAAAATAGATCTCTCCAAGTTCTTCCTGAGCGACGAGCTTAACTTCTCCGAGTTTTTCCACGACTTCTCTCACGAGATTTTTGTCGACTCCTTTCCCGGCGTAGGGGTTAACAACGATTCCCAGCTTCATTCTAAATACCCCAGCATTAACTCAAACGCCTCCCTCTCTTTTTCTCCTCCGCACTTCTCAACTAATCCCCGATATTCCAGAGCTTTTCTCTTGAACTCCTCCCTTTTGAAGTAAACGTATCTCGTTGCGTTGACCAAAGCTTCTATTATGGCGTTAAATCCTCTGTTCAC
>WAQS01000255.1 GCA_015520115.1 Ferroglobus sp. | reverse complement strand
GTTACAACCAAAACTGCTCTCATTATCCAGTGTCCAAGTCCGGAGTTCGGATAAGGCTCTCCACAGTAGATGTTGCACCTTATTTCGAATGTGCCAGTTTTGTTAGGCACAAACGTTACTTCCTTCCACTTCCCTGGCTCGACGATTTCGTTTATGCCGAAAGCAGCTATGTACAATCCATGTGTAACATCGTCGCTGGTGAATCTCAGCGTGACTTTTTCTCCTTTCTTGACGACGATTTTATTCGGCACAAACATCCACTGCTTCGCCCTGATCTCTATTACGTTCTCTTCTTTTGCCTGAGATTTGTAGTACATTGGCCCTCCTATTATCGCTACGACTCCGATAATTAGCAGTATTAACGCTATGATGTCTCCGACCCTCATAAGAACACACCTCCGCCCAGCCAGACGTGTATAACTATCAAAGCGTAGCCTATCACTGCCGCCACTATTGGTATCGCTGCCCTTATTGCAGCATTCTTGTCATCGAACATTCTCAACGATATCTCGTGAGCGGCTCTTGTTGAGAAAACTACTCCAGCAGCTATGAACGCCATCTGTATGTAGGGGATAGCCCAAGTGAAGTAGGGCTGCCACTTGAGGTGCGCAGTTCCAAATAAGTCCCATCCCAAGTTAAAGGGGTCTGAGAGAATTCTCAGCACGTAGGATCCGTTGACGAGCAGGATGTAGATGGAGAAAGCTCCCCAAGCCATGAGGCTTATTGGAACGAGGGCGTAGGAGAAGTTTATGAACACTCTCTTGAAAGACACATCTCTTCCCGAGAGTATCTTCGAGAGGTATGCGAAGGCAGCAAACAACGCCGGAGCTATGACGAGGGTTGAAACCAAGATTATTCCTAAGAATGTCAGGTAGTTTTGGAGTGAGAACGCTTCAATTAGCAGATTCGTCTTCTTGTCGAAGGGTACGTGGACAGCTTTACCAATCAGCGGAGCGACCTTTCCGCCAAGAACGTTGGAAACCTCTCTCAGCCACGGATACGCTCCTGCGAACACTATAGCATAGAGGATCGCTAACGTAGCCATTATGAATGTCTTGTAAGCTTCATCAAGACCCCTCTTCTTTATTCCGTACCAAGGATCAACAAAGAGATCTTCTCCTCCTATTCTGAAGTTAACGGCTATGTTGTCAAAGGGGCAGGTCTTGATACACTCCGTACATAAGCCACAGTAGGCGTTCCTGTTTAAGTTCCCCGGATACTCGAACCACGGGCATCCGTATCCCTTATCGTTTCCTCTTATACAATCCTTGTAGCCGACGTGCTTTATGCAGGTCTCTCTGTTTTTCACTCTAAGTTCGAGGGTTGAGAACATCGAATATAGCCCAATGAATCCTGAAACTGGGCAGATGTATCTGCAAAATGCTCTTCCTCTGAAAATCAAGAATATTATTATTGGCAATATTATGACGAGGATTACCAGCAAAACCCCTGAAACCCACGGTCTCGTGACGAGAATTCCTATGAAGCTGGAAACCATTAAGAATGAAGCGTTCTGAAGCCATATGTTGTCGAACTTCTTTGGCCACCTTTTTCCAAGTCCTATAGGCTTGTGTCTAACTCCGACAAACGTTCCTCGCTGAAGCCATTCTCCTATCGCTGGAATCGGGCAAACCTGACACCATATCCTCCCTCCGAAGGGCACGAGGATAAGCATTAACGCTGCCCACCAGACTATCCACATTATCAGAATTGTTAGGTTGCTGTTACCCACCGGACTGCCGAAGAAGGCTGCGTAGATCAAAGCAACGAAGATTAGGAAGTTCGGGAATATAGCTATGAACTGGTACGCTCGCAGTTTGAAGAGCCATCGGATTATCGGTATTCTAAGCAAATCGTATCTGAAGAAGTACTTGGCTTCTTCCTTAGCTGTTGCATCCTTAACTTCTTCACTAACTTCCGCCAACTCCTATCACCTCCTCGCTATATAATATCCGGTCACAGCTATCCCCAGAATTATTGCGAAAAGAGAGATTCCTCTTTCTGGATTGTTTGGTTTCACTATCAGTTTCCCCGTCATGAACGGATGGTAGGGTCCGCAGGTAACGTTGCATCTGAAAGTGAATACTCCTGGCTTGTCAGCCACGAACTTTATCACTTTCTCCCTTGGCCACCCTTCTTTTGTTATTATCGCTGTACCTATATCGTAACCTTCAATGAAAAGACCATGAGAGACATCAGCAGACCTCAATCGAATAATTACAGTGTCTCCCTGATTTACTTCTATCACCGAAGGATCGAACTCCCATTGCTTTGCGATTACTATGAACTCCTTTGTCGTGCCTTTTGGACTTGTACCTTGTGCGCTGGATATCGTTAGCGCTGAAATTCCCAGCACCACCAGCGCAAGCAGAATTACTCTTGCTCTCATCTCAACACCACCGTTTATTTTCTTACAATTTTGCCTTAATATCTGTAAAAAACTAACACCTAAAATGTTAGGAGTCTTGGACAATCTAAAATTTTCGGATATTATAATAATTGAAGAACTCTTTTAAATATAATTGTAGCTTTAGATCTCGCACTATTGTTAAATTGATGGTTGGTATTGTCCC